>DATDMX010000032.1:0-3275 GCA_036518575.1 Geobacteraceae bacterium
ATGGAGCCGGTCTCCACGCTGATGAGGCGGGCATTAACCTCAAGCCTCCCCTCGAAGCTCTGCACCGTCCCGGTCACCACCGTCTTGACGCCGAGCACCTTGCCGATCTGGGAAGCGCTGCGTGGATCGATGATCCCCGACGTGCCGATCTTCTGCTCTTCGATGAGCTGCTGGAGGAGACGGCGCTCGATGATGTCGAAGCGCCCGGTTTCCACGAGGCTCGTCGTGAACCATTCGGCCACCATCTTTCCCACGTCGGGGGTGTCGAACCTGCCGTTTTGCTGAAAATCGAGCACGGCGATCTTGATCTTCTTGAAGTCGGCGCGGGCAGGGGCAGGGGCAAGGAGGAGGAGCATCCCGATGGCGAGGAGCAGAAACCTTTTCAACATGGTGAACCTCCGGGGAAAGAGTCTGGATGAATGAAGGGGGCAGACCGGACGTGTCTCCTGACGCGTCCACTGCCGAAGAATCCTGTAACTATAAGGACATACCCGCACGTTTTGTCAAGGGGAAATGAGCCATCAGGGCAGCAGTACCCTTCCTTTTTGGTTTCAAAAACGGCCCGGGCTCTGCTATAGTAGACATCTGACTTTTGGAATACCGTTGCCAGGAAAGACTCGCCCCATGCCCGCTCACGGCCGTTGTGCACTCCGCAGAATCTTCATCGCCGCCTCCCTTGCCGTTGCCGGCCTCTCCTTCTTCCTTGCCGGATGCGAGCGGGGTGGTGAGCGGCAGGTGGTGAAAATCGGTTACATGCTCTGCAATAACGAGCAGGAGACCATGAGCCGGTTCCTCCCCCTCACCCGCTACCTCTCGCAAAAGACCGGCATCGATTTCGTCGCCGTGCCGGTGGATACCCACGACTTTGAGAAACGTTTCCACGCCGGGGAATTCGCCTTCACCCACAGCAATTCCCTCATCTATGTCGTTCTGCGGGAAAAATACGGCGTCGACCTCGTGGCCGCGGAAAAACGGGGGCATTTCGGCGTGCGCACAGCCGGGGCCATCATCACCCGCAAAGGGAGCGGCATCACCCGGCTTGCCGACGTCCGGGGGAAAAGGATGGCCTTCGGTCCCATGCTCGCCCCCACCGGCTACCTGGCCGAGTACGACATGCTGCTGGCCGCGGGGATCGACCCGGAGCGGGACTTGGGCTACTACTCCATCCCCAACGGTTCCTTCAAGCACGAAAAGGCCATCTACGGTGTCCTCTTCGGCCAGTTCGACGTCGCCGCCGCCCCCGTCCTCGACCTCGAGACGATGACGCGGGAGGGGAAACTCTCCCCGGACGACATCGTCATCCTCGCCCAGAGCCGGCTCGTGCCCTACTGCACCTTTGCGGCCGCCAAGGGGACCGATCCCGGGATCGTCGCCAAGGTGCGCCGCGCCCTCCTCGATCTCACGCCATCCGACACGGTGGAAATGGACGGGGAGCGGGTGAAGGTGATGAAAGCCTCCTGGGTCGACGGCTACGAAGTCCTCCCCGACAGCGACTACGATCCGATCCGCGACATGGCCAAGCGGGTCAACATGCCTCCCTACCAGCGTTTCTGAGGTCCCATGTTCCACGACACTTTCGACAGGGTTCTCTGGCTCCTCCTCGCTATCTTCCTCGGCGTGCTCGTCTTCCTTGTCCTGCGCGGTGCTCCCGCGGGAAGTGCGGCGTCGCCTGCCGTGTCGCGGGGCGTGGAGCGAGAGATTGCCGCCCAGGCCCGGGTCGCCTTTCTCCAGAAGGTGTACGAGCCGGTGGAGGAGTTGCGTCGCAGCGGCAACCAGGCGGGCGCCCTCCTCAAGCTCGACGAACTTGCCCACCGCTATCCCGGCGAAGCGCACGGCCATATCCTCCAGGGTGAGATCCTGCGCGTCATGGGCTCCGCTGGCGAAGCAGCGGCGAATTTCGTGGCCGGCGTGAAACTCAACGGCGAGTACATCGATCGGACGAGCCCCCTGTCGCGGCGCGGCGAAATCGAGGCGTTCGTCGCCGAAAACCTGCCCGCTTTCGCCGAGCGGGCGCGCAGCAACCCCGGCGACCGCTCCATCCAGGCCGCCCTCCAGAACGTCCACTACCTCCAGAGCAGGCTTGCCGGGGGGTGCGAATAGCCATGGTGGTGCGTGACCGGCAGCTCTGGATCATCGTAGCGACGGGGGCCCTCCTGGGGCTTCTCGGCGTTCTCCTCGCCGCGTGGGGGAACCCGGAGAACTCGGGCATCTGCATCTCCTGCTTTGTCGAGAATAGCGCCGGCGCCCTCGGCTTTCACGCCAACCCACGCATGCAGTACCTGCGCCCCGAACTGGCCGGCTTTGTCCTCGGAGCCATGGCCGGTGCCCTCCTGTTCGGCGAATTCCGCTCCCGCGGGGGAAGCGCCTCCCTGGGGCGCCTCTTTGCAGGGATACTCCTCATGGTGGGCTGTGCCGTGTTCCTCGGCTGCCCCATCAAGCTCTTGCTGCGCCTCTTCGCCGGGGACCTGACGGCCGTTGCCGGTCTCGCGGGCCTGGTCGCCGGGGTTTGGGCCGGCCTCAAGGGGCTGGCGGCCGGGGTCGCACCGCATCGGTCCCATCCCGGTGCACGGGGCAGCGGGCTTCTCGTACCTGGCCTCTTTCTCCTTCTGCTCCTCTTCTTCTTTCTCCGCCCTCCCTTTCTCGCCTTTTCCGACCAAGGGAGCGCCACCCGTCACGCCCCGCCATTCATCTCCCTCGGCGCCGGCCTCGTCCTCGGCTTTCTCGCCCAGCGCAGCCGCTTCTGTGTCACCGGCAGCATTCGCGACACCTTCCTCCTCGGCAGGCGGAACCCTCTCCTCTGGGGCCTCGTGGCCTTCTGCGCCGCGTCACTCGCCGCGTCACTCGTCACGGGCCGTTTCCATCCCGCCCTCTACGGCCAGCCCGGGGCGCACCTCGACTACCTGTGGAGTTTTCTCGGCATGGGCCTCGTGGGATGGGTATCGGTCCTCATGGGGGGATGCCCCTTCCGCCAGCTGATCAAAGCCGGCGAGGGCGACACCGACGCCGGCCTCGTGGTCGTCGGCATGTTCATCGGCGGAGCCCTCGTCCAGTCGTGGGGCATTACGGCCACGGCGGCCGGGGTTCCCCTCAGCGGCAAGGTGGCGGTGAGCGCGGGATTCGTCGCCGTCATAGCCGCCTCGCTCCTCCTGCGGGTGCGGACGTCATGCTCCTCCGAAAAAGAATGATCACCTCACAAGACTTTGTCCTGCTTCTTCGCTTGTCGTTGGATATCTTTACAGAAGGGAAATGATCTCGCCGTGGCGGTCGATGCGCGC
>DATDMX010000033.1:0-2623 GCA_036518575.1 Geobacteraceae bacterium
ACGAGCAGGACAACCGCAATTACGCCAAGTTCGCCAAGGTTCCACTGCTCGAACCCTCTGACTCCCAAGAGTGCAAAGAATTCACCCGCCTTGCCTTCGAGCTGTCCGAACAGTTCGACACGCCGGTCATGCTGCGTACAACCACGCGCATCTCGCACAGCAAATCCATCGTCGAACTCTCTGAACCTGTCACTGGTCTGCCCGCGCCGAAACTTGTCAGGAACGCTGCCAAGCTGGTCATGCTGCCAGGCAATGCAAAGATCCGTCATCCGCTTGTGGAAGAGCGCATTGCAAAGCTCGCGGAATACGGCGTGTCGGCTAACTTCAACCGAATGGAGTTGCGCGAGACGGGCATAGGAATCATCACTTCCGGAGTCTCGTATCAGTACGTCCGTGAAGTTTTCCCTGATGCGTCGGTCCTTAAGCTTGGCATGGTGCACCCGCTCCCGATGGCACTCATTCGGGATTTTGCGGCAAAAGTTGAAAAGCTCTGCGTGGTCGAGGAGCTCGATCCGTTTATCGAAGAACAGGTGCGGGGAGCCGGCATTCAGGTGGTGGGGAAGGAAATCATTCCTCTCTGTGGCGAACTGACGCCGGGGCGACTGCGAGAGGCCTTTGCCAATGGCGGGATTGTCGAGACGATTCCAAAGTCGTCCATGCAGATGGAGCGGCTGCCGGGCAGGCCACCCAACATGTGTCCGGGCTGCCCGCATCGCGGGGTTTTCTACGCCTTCAATCAGCTCAAGGCTTATGTTACCGGTGACATCGGCTGCTACACTCTTGGCTTTATGCCACCTCTCAGCGCCATGGATACCTGTATCTGCATGGGGGCGAGCGTGAGCTGTGCCAGTGGTATCGTGCGGGTGCTTGCGGAGGAGGAGCGCAAAAAGGTCGTGGCGGTGATTGGCGACTCGACGTTCCTTCACACCGGAATAAACAGCCTCATGGAGATGGCGTACAATCAGTCGCCTGCCACAGCAGTCATCCTTGACAACCGGATCACCGCCATGACCGGACGCCAGGACAATCCGGCCTCGGGGTGGACCCTGATGGACGGGGAGACCAATGCGGTCGATCTTGTCCAGCTCTGCAAGGCAGTGGGCATCCGGCATATCCAGGTCGTAGATCCGTATGACTTGGCTGCTACGCGTGCGGCACTCGAAGAGGAAATGAACCGCCCGGAGCCGTCGGTTGTCATCACCAACCGGCCCTGTGTCCTCGTCAAGCGTGAGGGCGTATTCGAGAAGGGGCTTTCTCTTTCTGTTGACGAGGAAATGTGTTCGGGGTGCAAGGCCTGTCTCAAGCTCGGCTGTCCGGCCATTGAGTGGCAACCGTCTCCCGACGGGAAGAAAGGAAAGGCGTACATTGATCCTCTTCTCTGCAATGGTTGTGACGTCTGCCGCCAGTTGTGCAAGTTTGAAGCTATCGGGAGGGTGAAATGAACGACCGGATCACGAACATCCTTCTCGTCGGAGTCGGCGGCCAGGGGATTCTCCTTGCTTCGGAGGTTCTCTCCGAGGCGTTCATGCTGGCGGGGTTTGATGTCAAGAAGAGTGAAATTCACGGTATGTCGCAGCGCGGGGGAAGTGTCGTTTCCCATGTCCGTTTCGGCAAGGAGGTTTTCTCTCCCATTGTCCCCGAAGGTGAGGGGGATATCCTCTTCGGGTTCGAAATCCTCGAAACGTACCGATGCTTACCTCTACTCAGACCCGGGGCAGTGGTGGTGGCCAACGACCTGCGTATTGCGCCGCCATCGGTTCTTCTCGGCCAGCAAGACTACCCGGAGGGGATTCCGGCAAAGATTGAAAAGGCGTTTCCCGATTTTCTGCTCGTGAATGGTCAACAACTGGCCGCTGAGGCAGGCAATTCACGAGCTGCCAACACGGTTCTGCTCGGTGCGGTCTCGCGGCGGCTTGACATTGCCCCCGAACACTGGATGCAGGCGCTCGAAAAAATGGTGCCGAAAAAGGCTTTCGAGGTGAACAGGAAAGCGTTTGAACTCGGACGCTCGCTGTAATGTCAATGATGAGAGGGTGTAAGCATGGCGACCTATTTTCACGAGGAATTTGAAACCCTTCCCAGGCCGGCACTGGAAGCGCTGCAGCTGCAACGGCTGAAGAAAGTCCTCGAGCGTGTGTACGCAAACGTGCCGTTCTATCGGCAAAGCTTCGATGCGGCTGGCGTGAAGCCCGACGATCTGACGAGCCTAGCTGACCTTGTCCGTTTTCCCTTTACCCTCAAGCAAGACATGCGCGACGCTTACCCCTACGGGCTTTTTGCGGCTCCCATGGAGGAAATTGTCCGCATTCATGCCTCCAGTGGCACCACGGGCAAGCCGACAGTCGTTGGCTACACCCGGAAGGACATCGAAACCTGGTCCGAGTTGATGGCCAGGACGTTGATGACGGCCGGCGCACACAAGGGCGATATCATCCACAACGCCTACGGGTACGGCCTTTTTACCGGAGGTCTCGGCGTCCACTACGGGGCAGAGCGGTTGGGAGCCTCGGTTATACCCATCTCCGGTGGGAATACCAAACGTCAAATCATGATCATGCAGGACTTCGGCTCCAGTGTGCTTACGTGTACGCCTTCGTACGCTTTGTTCATGGCCGAGGAGGCG
>DATDMX010000034.1:0-3647 GCA_036518575.1 Geobacteraceae bacterium
ATTATCGATATGTTGCTGTATTTTAAATAGTATGAAACTGTCACGTACAATATTAAAAAGGCATTTTACTGTCTAATGGTTTTTTGATGCAGCACATACCGCCACTTCAAAACAATGAGGTAGAATCCAATGACAATCAAGCCCGGAAGCATTGTGAGCCACGCAGGAGCGCTGGAATGGGGCGTCGGCAAAGTACTGGAAGTTTCGGCATCCAAGGCGACGATTCAATTCAGTGACGGCAAGAACCGGAAAATCGCGGCCTCCCACTTCACGACCCTGCGGCCGGCCGCCGCTTCTTTGTATGTTCCGCCGCCCGAAGCAGCAGCGGTGGCGACAGCCGCGAAAGCCGTCCGAACCCGCGGGGCAACCCGAAAGAAGAAATAGTCCCTGGCTGTCGCCATACCGTCAGTCCTTTGCAGGGCCGCCCGGCTCTCCACGATTCACTCTCCCTGCTCTTGTCTCCATCCTCCGCACTCTATCTGCGACCTCTCGACACCCTCGCCCGTGAGCCCTCTTTTCTGCCGTGACGGCATGGGACACCGGTTGCATGCTTGCTTCTGTCCCGTGGTTCTATAGCCAGTGCTTGGGATACTGGCGATGGTGGACGACGTTGTTGGTGAAAAGCGCCACGAGGAGGAGGATCATCGCCCCGAAGAGGACCGGCATGAGGATGAAGGCCGGCCCCGCATGCCCCTGGACGCCGATGAGAGCGGTGGCTCCGCCGGGAGGATGGACCGTGCGGGTGAGATACATGAGGAAGATGGAGGCGCCCACTGCCAGGGCGATGGCTACGGGACCCGTGCCGCCGCCTGCAACGATGGCCACCGCTACGAGAGCCGAAACGAGGTGGCCCCCCACGAGGTTGCGCGGTTGGGCCAGGGGGGATTCGGCGGCGCCGAAGAGGAGGACGGCTGACGCGCCGAAGGAGCCGATGAGGAGAGGAGAGCCGGCCACCTTCGTCATGACGAGGATGGCGAGAATCGAGGCGATCCCGCTCACGAGGCCCCAGAGGGCATACTTGAGCGACAGCGGGGGATGGTTCCCCCTGAGTGTTCCCCGCATCTTGCCGGGAAGGCGCGTGAATCTTCGGTGCATCGGTTGCGCTCCTTGTCGGAGGGAGTAGGGACGGCGAAGCCCCGGGCTCTTATGAACCCGGGGCTTCGCTTTGCCGTGACTATTTCGTCTCTAGCCGAGGATCTGCTTGAGATCCCCTTCGGCCGTCCCGATGGGGGCGATGTTGAAGTTCTCCACGAGGAAGTTGAGAACGTTCGGGGTGATGAAGGCCGGGAGAGAGGGCCCGAGCTTGATGTTCTTGATCCCCAGGTGGAGGAGCGTCAGGAGGATCGCCACCGCCTTCTGCTCGTACCAGGAGAGGATCATGGAGAGCGGCAGTTCGTTCACCCCGCAGTTGAAGGCACCGGCCAGGGCCACGGCGATCTGGATCGCCGAGTAGGCGTCGTTGCACTGACCGATGTCGAGGAGGCGCGGGATGCCGCCGATGTCGCCGAAGTCGAGCTTGTTGAAGCGGTATTTGCCGCAGGCCAGGGTGAGGATCACGCAGTCATTGGGCACCTTTTCGGCGAACTCGGTGTAGTAGTTGCGCCCGCTCTTCGCGCCGTCGCAACCGCCGATGAGGAAGAAGTGGCGGATCTGGCCGGCCTTCACCGCGTCGATCACCTTGTCGGCCACGCCGAGCACCGCGTTGTGGCCAAAGCCCGTGAGGATCTCTTTGCCGGGGTTCTCGTCGAAGCCGGGGAGGGATTTGGCTTTCTCGATCACCGCCGAGAAGTCCCAGCCGTCGATGTGCTTGACATCGGGCCACTGCACGAGACCCCAGGTGAAGAGGCGGTCCTTGTAGCTTTCGGCCGGGCGCTGGATGCAGTTGGTGTTGAAGATGATGGCGCCGGGGAAGCCCGCAAACTCCTTGGCCTGATCCTGCCAGGCACCGCCGAAGTTGCCGGCCAGGTGGGCGTACTTCTTGAGGCCGGGGTAGCCGTGGGCCGGGAGCATCTCGCCATGGGTGTAGACGTTCACGCCGGTCCCCTCGGTTTGCTTCAGGAGCTCTTCCAGCATGCGCAGGTCATGGCCCGAGACGAGGATCGCCTTGCCGGCTTTGGTGCCGAGCTGGACCGGGGTCGGGACCGGGTGGCCGAAGCTGTCGGTGTTGGCCTTGTTGAGGAGTTCCATGGTGACGAGGTTGATGCGGCCGCATTCCATGGAGAGTCCCACGAAGTCCATGAGGCCGAGGCTCTTGTCCAGGGTGGCGGCGAGCGCCTTGTGGGTGAAGGCGTAGATGTCGTCGCTCTCCAGGCCGATGACGAGAGCGTGGTGGGCGTAGGCCGCATACCCCTTTATGCCGTAGATGAGGATTTCCTGCACGCTCTTCACGTCCGGGTCGATCGTGTCATCCTTCACGCCGTGCCGTGCGCCGAGGGCCACCAGGTCGGCGGTGGTGCCGGGGGTGAAGGGGCGGGCCGCTTCGGGGACGCTGCCCTGGTAGGCGCCGCCGTTGGCCTTCTCGAAGAGGGCCTGGGCCTTGTCGCGCAGGCTCGCTGCCTGGCGCACGAGTTTTGCCACCTCGTCGGCGCTGAAGTCCACGTTGGTGACGGTGGTGAAGAGGCCGTCGAGCATGAAACGGTCGATTTCCTGGTCCTTCGCTCCCTTGGCGCGGGCCTTGTCGGCCCAGAAGGCGATTCCCTTCATGGCGTAGACGAGCTGGTCCTGGAGAGCAGCGACGTCGGGCTGCTTGCCGCAGACCCAGATCTTGGTGCAGCCACCATTGGCCGCCTGTTCACACTGGTAACAGAACATGTTCGACATAGTTTCCTCCTTGGTTGAGTTGTTTGCGGCGGGTGCGAAACCGAGCCACTGAAAAATCTTCTTCATCGTCTTCTCCTGTTCCCTCCCCTTCGGCGGGAAGGATTTTTTACGGTAAGGTGCGGGAGGCAGGGGAGGAATCGCTGGAGAGCTTCTCTCTATGCCGCCCGGTGATGATGTCACCTTACCGGGAGTGGCGCGGCGCGGCCTTGACTCAAGTCAACAAAGCGGACAATTTATTCTGGTGGCGTGAAATTCTTGCTGGCGGGGAGAGGGGATAAAAGGTCGGTATTAGCGCGGCGTGCCGCAGGTGCCCGTGCAGGAGCAGGAACAGGCGAGCCCGCGGGCTTTTTGAAAGGCTTCCCTCCCTTCCCGGAAGGAAAGCACGGCAATGACGAGGGAGCCCGCGTCGTCGAGCCACGGGATGCCGGTCAGAGCATAGCCCGCGCTGGCCAGTAGAAGCACGACGGAGAGACGCAGGCAGGTCCGCGTGCAGGCGGCATCGGCCAGGATGGCAGGGGAGTTGAGGGCGGTGCCTACTCTTACCTTGTAGCTCGTGAGCGCCTGCATGCTGAGGATGGAAATGATGGCCACGACGATCCCCCAGCGTGTGGTCTCGGGGCGGTGTCCCTGCGCGAAGGAGACGAGGGCCGTTACCACAAGTCCTGCTGCGAGCAGATAGAAGGCGGCACCCGTGATCCGCAGTGCCCGCCGCTCGAAGGGGTCGCGGTCTTCGGTTTCTCCGCGGCCGAGCCGCCGGACCATGTGCCAGATGCCGATACCGGAAATGACCTCAACGACGGAGTCGAGCCCGAAGCCGACCAGCGAGA
>DATDMX010000035.1:0-2475 GCA_036518575.1 Geobacteraceae bacterium
AGGGTCTGCTCGATGTCCTCGGTATCATGGCGTGCCAGCGCGGACTCCACGCTTCGGGCGAGTCCTCCGCCGATGATCTCGATGCGGCGGTCCAAGTCGTCGTGGAGTATCTTCTGCTGCTCGGACAGGAAGAAGGCCCCCATGGTGGAGCTGAGGACAAGGATGAGCAGGAGGCCTATCAGATTGATTTTAAGAGGGATTCCGAAGCGCATCCATCGTTTCCTTTGCCGATTACGGTGGTCCGGAACGCAAAGCGGATCAGGTCGCCAAGGGGTCAATCTTCCCGGAAAGAGACGGTAAAGTGAAACGTCTTCGGCCGGCAGTAATCGAGCGGCTTGCCGTTTACCTCGGCATAGGGGTACATGAAATAGTTGACCTTCTCCACGTTCCCCTCCGTGAAGCTGAGACCCCGTCCCCCCTTGTGGAGCGTGATCCTGTATTCGTCCACGGCGCCGAAGTAGTAGTCCCTGTAGGGCTTGGCGGCTGCCAGGTTGAGGTTTTTCTGGAGCATGATTTTGCGCACGTCAGCAGGGTCCACGGGGACCCACCCGGTGCCGGGGAGGTAGAATTCTGCCCAGCAGTGGTGCTCATCTGTCAGGTCGACCTGGCCTGTTCTTCCGAGGCGAAGCCCGAAGACCTCCCTCGCCGGCACCCCTGCGCTCCGCGCCAGGGCAACGAACACCGAGCTGATGTCGGCACATTTGCCGGTCCTTGACGCCAGGGTTTTCTCCACGTTTCCCAGGCCGCACCCGGGAATATTCGGGTCACGCTTGGTATTCTCCACGGTCCAGTCGTAGATCGCCCGCGCCTTCTGGAGGATGCCCTTCTTTCCCTTGGTGATCTCCTTTGCGAGCGACTTGATCTTCGGATCGTTGGATGGTAGCCAGAAGTCCGCTTCCAGGTATTTCCTCACCTCGGGAGGAATGGGCCCGCGTGTCTCCACCATTTTCGACACCCGTCGCTCCTTGGCCTTGGCGTGGAAGGTTACGGAGAGGGTTCGTTTCTTAGCCGGGGCCGACCACTCGGTGTAGAGGTAGAGGGCGCCGCTCTGGGGTTCGCGCGAGAGCGTGAATCTCGAATAGTTGCCGTTGAACTGGAGGTTGTCGATTGCCTGGTCCAGGTCGGACGTGGGATAGGGAAACCAGAGTTTGACGTTTTTGGAGTCCTCGGGCGCGGCGATGTCGATGGAAAAGGTGACGGTGCCGCTGCGTTCGGCCGCCTGACAGACTCCCGAGAGGGACAGAAACATCAGGAAAAGGAGGTAGAACAGTAGGTAGGGTATTTTCACAGGCGCTCTCGCTTTCATCGATGCCGGCACGAAAAATGTGATTAGAGTGCGATAATTGTTATTTATAACATGGCGCTGGCACTCTGCAATCGACACTCTGAGGTGCCCAATTTTGTGGCATGTGCTGAAATATCCCTCCATGTATGACGGGCGAGTCCTGCGCAACAGCGCGACATTGGGATGATTGGAGCTTGGCACACGACGTGCAAATATCCCAGCAAACCTACATGCAGGAATCGGCAAAGGCGCCGCTGTCCCATCGGACAGTGGCGCCTTTTTTTGCGGAAAGGAGAGGACATGAAAGTGGCATTTACGAGCACGACCGGCGAGGTCATCGACGAGCACTTCGGTCAGGCCAGGACTTTTTACATCTGGGATATCGGTCCTGAGGCTGCGGAGTTTCTCACGACCATCAGCGCCGTCACCACGGCTACTGACGAGGAGGATCGGATTGCAGCCCGGGCCGGTGCCCTTGCCGACTGCGCCATCGTCTACACCATGCAGATCGGGGGGCCGGCGGCGGCCAAGCTCGTGGCGAAGAAGATCCATCCCATGAAAACAACCACCGAGGTCCCCGTGGCGGAGGTGGTCGCCAAGCTCCAGGAGGTCCTCAAAGGCAACCCGCCACCTTGGCTCAGAAAGGCGATGAATAAGGAAAATGCCACGGCTTTCGACGAGGATTGAGGGGGAGCGGCAATTTCCGGAACCTGGCGGCGTTTGTCTGCGGCTCCCCTTGTGCGGCGTAGCGCTGCTACGCCTCCGCGGGAAGGCTTGCCAAGCCTTGCCAGAACCCGAAACTTGCCGCTCCCCGCATGGTTGGCAAAACAAATCATCATTAAAGGAAGGAGTAGTTGTCATGGCTTACATCACTGGCATGAGAAGAAACAAGAGCGAGTACACACCTGAGTTCATCGTCAACATCGACGAGGAGACGTGCATTGGCTGCGCCCGCTGCTACAAGGTCTGCGCCCACGACGTGCTTGCCTTCGAGGAGGTGGATGAGGACGATTCGGCAAAGATGTTCATGAAGGTAGCCAACCCGGGCAACTGCATCGGCTGTCAGGCCTGCGGGCGCACTTGCTCCAAGAAGTGCTTCGCCTTCGAACCGGTCGCCGCTTAGCGCGTAAGGAGCGCTATCTTCCGGAACCTGGCGGCGTTTCGCTTCGCCCTCCCTTGTGCGGCGTAGC
>DATDMX010000036.1:0-2935 GCA_036518575.1 Geobacteraceae bacterium
CATTACCGAGCTCTCGGGTCGGGGCCTCGGGTTGGCCATCGTGCGGGAGAAGGTGGAGAAGCTTGGCGGCACGATATCCCTGGAAACCGCGTCCGAAGCGGGCACCACCTTCCGCATCGTTTTGCCCCTCACCGTTGCCACGTTCCGCGGCATACTGACGCGTTTGGGAGAGAGCACCTTCGTCTTTCCCTCCATGCACGTGGAGCGGGCGGTGAGGCTTAAGAGGTCGGAGCTCGGGACCGTTGAAAACCGGGAAGCCATCCGGGTGAACGGAGAGCCCGGATGGCTTCTGACCGGGAAACCGACACGGCCGAGAACATTCAGGCGGTACTCGTCTCGGCCGCGGGGACCCGCATCGCCTTCCTCGTCGACGAGGTCATGGGGGAGCAGGAAGTCCTCCTCAAGAACCTCGGCCCCCAGCTCTTCCGCGTACGAAACGTGGCCGGCGTCACGGTCCTCGGGAGCGGCACGCTGGTGCCGATTCTCAATGCCCTGGACCTTCTCAAGTCGGCGGTGAAAGCAGCCTCGTTTTCTGCCGCAGTGACATCGGTGGCCGGCGGGGGAGACGTTGCCGCCGCGCGGCGGTCAGTCATGGTCGTGGAAGATTCCATCACCACCCGCAGTCTTCTGAAAAGTATCCTGGAATCGGCAGGCTACATCGTTGCCACGGCAGTGGACGGAATCGACGCATTCACCCGTCTGAAGAGCGAGTCGTTCGATGTTGTGGTCTCAGACATCGACATGCCACGGATGAACGGGTTTGATCTGACGGCGAAGATACGGGGCGACAAGGGCCTGGCGGAGCTGCCCATCATTCTTGTCACGGCGCTCGCCTCACGCGAAGACAGGGAAAAGGGGGTCGACGTGGGGGCAAATGCCTACATTGTCAAGAGCAGTTTCGACCAGAGTAATCTCCTGGAAGCAATCCGGAAACTGCTCTGAGCCCCGGTCTCTTACGGGCAGGGAATGACAGCCACCATTGTGGATCGCGCCAAGAGCCGGGCAGACGGGAGATGCCGTGATCAAGATTCTCATTGTGGAAGATTCGCCGGTGGAGCAACAGCTCCTCACCCACGTCTTCGATTCGCAGCCCGACATGCGGGTGGTCGGAGCGGTGGATGATGGTGAGCATGCCTTGACGGCCGTGAGACTGCTGCGGCCCGACGTCGTCACCATGGACATTCACATGCCGCGGCTCAACGGCTTCGAGACGACACGCCGGATCATGGAGGACAACCCCTTGCCGATCGTCGTTGTCAGCGGAAGCATAGGCACGACTGATGCGGAAAAGGCGTTTCACGCCATTGAGGCGGGAGCTCTGGCCGTGGTGAGGAAGCCCTCCGGGCCAGGGCATCCCGACCATGCCGCCGACGTCAGGGAGCTCGTGAAGACCGTCAGGATGATGAGTGAAGTGAAAGTCGTGCGGCGCTGGCCCCGCTCCAGTCCCCTGGAACTTTCGCCCGGGAGGCCGGCGAGGAGTGAGGGGGTAGTGCCAGCGAAGGTAAGGGTGGTGGCCATCGGTGCGTCCACGGGGGGACCGACCGTCCTGAGGGACATTCTTGCCGCCCTGCCGAAGAGTTTCCCCGTGCCGGTGCTCGTCGTCCAACATATGGCCAAGGGGTTCATGGAGAGTTTTGTCGCGTGGCTGGAGATGACGAGCGGTTTCCCTGCTCGCATTGCCGCCCAAGGCGAATATCTGCTCCCCGGCCGCGCCTATTTCGCCCCGGACGGCGTCCATATGCTTGCAACCGGTGACGGCCGGGTCATCCTCTCCAACGAAGAGCCTGATGGTGGACTGCGCCCATCAGTGGCCCGCCTGTTCCGCTCGGTGGCGGAAGTGTTCGGCCGCAGCGCCATCGGCGTCCTCCTCACCGGCATGGGGCGGGATGGCGCCGAGGACCTCAGGCTCATGCGGGAAAGAGGGGCTGTTACCGTGGTTCAGGACAGGGAAAGTTCCGTCGTTTTCGGTATGCCGGGAGAGGCTGTCAATCTGGGTGCTGCCGATCACGTCCTCCCGCCGGAGAGAATCGCGGAACTACTCGGCCACTTGGTGAAAGCTCAATAGCAGGAGGAAGGTGCAATGGCAAACGCCGGGAATGGCGAGGAGAACACGATTCTGATTGTCGAGGACAGTCTCACGCAGGCCGAAGGGCTGAAGTACATACTGGAGAAGCACGGCTTCACGGTCGTGATGACGCACAACGGCACGCAGGCCCTTGCCGCCCTGAAGGACTGCCGGCCCATAACGGTGATCAGCGACATCGTCATGCCGGGAATGGACGGCTATGAGCTATGCCGCAAGGTCAAGAACAACGAGGTGCTGCGCGATCTCCCGGTCATTCTTCTCACCTCCCTGTCCGACCCGGAGGACGTCATCATGGGGCTCGAGTGCGGCGCCGATTACTTCATCATGAAGCCCTACAACGAGCAGTTCCTCCTCTCCCGCGTCCACTACATCGTCGCCAACCGTCATCTGAAGGACGACCAGGCCAGAATGGGGATTGAGATCGTCTTCCGCGGCAAGAAGTATTTCATCAATTCCGACCGGTTGCAGATTCTGAATCTTCTCCTTTCTACCTACGAGACAGCTATCCAGAAGAATCAGGAGTTGGCCAACGCCTCTGACGAACTGGCGGCTCTCAATCAGCAGCTGGAAGACAACATGGCGGAGATAGAGGAGAAGAACCTTGAGCTGCTGAGCCTCAACGAGCAGTTGGCGCGCAAGAAAACGGAGGCGGACGAAGCCAAGCTCCAGGCGGAGGCGGCGAGTCGGGCCAAGTCCGACTTTCTCGCCAACATGAGCCATGAACTGCGCACCCCGCTCAACTCGGTCATCGGTTTTTCCGAGGTGCTTCAGGACGAGCTGTTCGGGCCCCTCACCGAAAAGCAGCGGCACTACGTGGGCAATATCCTTACGAGCGGCAGCCACCTCCTT
>DATDMX010000037.1:0-3979 GCA_036518575.1 Geobacteraceae bacterium
TAGCTGTTAGGCCTGACCTTGCGAACGCATTAAAGGGTGATAAACTGAAATCGAAGGCGTAATGCCTAGCACCAGTAAAGGAGGTCCGTCATGACAGGCAAGGAAGTCTTGCAGCAAATCGCGGCGAGCCGCACCGGGGACCACCAGTTTATCAAGTGGTGGCGTAAAGAAGAAGACTGGCTCGACTTCGACGTCATCGACACCTTCGTCGCCAATATGGGAGATGACGAGGAAATCGGCGGCTTCACTCTCCTCGGCGCCAAGGAGATGTGGGACTATCTGGAGAAGGTTGCTCCCGGCAGAGTGGCGAAGACCCAGAAGGCGGGGGCCGACCTGATTGCCTGGCGCAAGAAGTCTGGTGAAGAACTGGAGTGTCCCTATACGCCAAAGTCGCTTGTCGACATTTTTGACGCGGAGACGGGGGGGAACTACATCGATTGATCCTGTGTCGAGGGCATTACCCTGAAAGTGGCAGGTTTCCTGTATCTGCACCAACACTGCCGCCGGTCTTCTCATGTCCGGCGGCTTTCTCTTTTTTTTTTTGCATTGCAGTGAATAGATATTCCCAGTTTTGTGGCGACAACGTATTGCAAAGATGTTTAGTTGGTGTACTCTAATGCTTGCCGGCGTCGAGTTGTCGACCCGAGTAGCTTAATCCGCATAGATGAGGAGGAGACGGGGATGAAACTGGCCGAGATCAAGGAATTGGCGGCACAAAAGGGAGTGAAGGCGGGAAAAATGACGAAAACTGACCTCGTGAGGGCAATCCAGCAGGCGGAGGGAAACCCGGCCTGTTTCGGGACCGGAAAGGCAGCTGAGTGCGGCCAGGCCGCTTGTCTCTGGCGGGCGGATTGCGAGTAGTGGGCAATTCCCCTGGACAGTGCTTCCGCTACCTACGCTGCAACAGGTTTGCGTCAATGAAGATGGAGCTTGTGCGGTCCGCGGCGGCGGGGAATATATGGCAAGGTATTAGTTTTAGCTCATTTTTACGTAAAAAATTCCATGCCGCAGCTTGACTCGGACCGGACGATGTGCGAGGGTAGGAAAAGACACAAGCCCTGCCTCGAATCACATCATCCGGAGTCTTTCCCCCATGCGGATCCTCACCCTCAACTGTTGGAGCCATTCCATAGCCTATAACCTTGTCGACTGGGAGAAAAAGAGCAACCTCGCTTCAGGAACCGTCGAGCGTGTCACGCTCGGAGCGGGAAGCTTGACCTGCCGTCTCCCCGGGCGGGAGCCAGTCCGACGCAGCTTCGACTGCCCTGATCACCGGACGGCGGTGGCAAGCATACTTGACATTATTGCCGATCCCGAATGCGGAGCTCACGTAAGCCGTGAGCCGATCGCAGCAGTTGCTCACCGTGTCGTCCACGGGGGCGAGCAGTACCGTAAGTCCGTGGCCATCGATGATGATGTGCTCGCAGTTCTTCGGGATTTCGTGCCTTACGCTCCTCTTCATAACGCCAACAACATTGCCGGCATCGAGGCGGGGCTGGCCCTTCTCCCCCAGATTCCTCACATTGCTGTTTTCGACACGGCCTTTCACCAGACGATGCCGGAGGAAGCTTACATCTATCCGCTTCCCTACGCGTGGTACACGCACTACGGCGTGCGGCGCTACGGGTTCCACGGCCCCTCCCATCTCTATGCCGCTCGCCGCGCCGCTGCCCTTCTGGGAAAACCTCTCGAAGAGTGCTCCCTTGTTACCGTGACATCGGGCAAGGGTGTCTCCCTTTGCGCCATCAGGAATGGCTGCTCCGTCGACACGAGCATGGGGCTTACCCCCACTGAAGGGGCGGCCATGGAGACCCGTTGCGGGGATATAGATCCGGGGATTCCCGCGTTCATCATGCAGGGGGAAGATCTCTCCCCCCGCGAAATTGACGCAATCCTCAATCACAAGAGTGGCATCAGCGGCATTGCCGGAGGAGACAGGGTGAGTATCGCCGAGCGTGCACGCAACGGGGAGCCACGGGCGCGTCTTGCTCTCGACGTCGAGGCATACCGTCTGAGGAAGTATATCGGGGCCTATATTGCCGCCATCGGCAGGACCGATGCCGTGGTTTTTGCTTCCGACGCTCCGAGCAGTGATTGGGAGATGAGGGGAAAGGTCCTCACGGGTATGGCGGTGTTCGGGCTTCTTCTTGACGAGGAACGCAACCGTATGACAACCGCCGGAGAGGAAGCAGTCATTTCCCGTGCCGATTCGCCGGTCAAAGCCTTCGTGGTCCCGACAAGGGAGGAAATGATATTCTGCGAGGAAGTGGCCGGTGTACTGGCCGGCGGGTGAGACCATGGCTGACGGATTTTCTCGCATCTGGAGATATGCGGTGACCATGACGTCACTTGCCCTCGTGGTTGCCGGAGTTTTACAGTTTCTCAACCGCGAGGAGCTGGCAACAAAACTCCAGACGGCTTATCCGCTCTACTCGCACGAATTCTTTTCTTCACTTGATGGCCCGCTTCTCCCGCTTCGTGATGCCGGGCTCCGGCAAAATTTCATTTCTCCCGACTCGGTTCTCTATGGCATAAGCGTCTGGCTTTCCCCCGGACTTCAGGGCGAAGAGCGCACGGTGGTTTTGACATTGAACGGGGCGCGGGGCGAAGAGCTACGTCAGGTCATCAAGAATATCGACCGGGAGAGCTTCCACACCTTCATCTTCGATCCACTTGAAAATGTTGCCGGACAGAGTTTTTCTTTTACCCTGGCTGTGGCAGGCGGATCGCCGACCCCCTCTGTCATGACAAAGATGTCCGATGCAAGCGCCCCCACAGGGGGAACCCTCGTTGGCAACGGCATACTCCAGGGAAAAGTTCTGTCACATGCAACACTGCACCCTGCCCTCTGCAACACGGCTAAACTACGTGTGTTCCTCAACGCGGTCAAAGTCCCCCTTTTCATCTTGATTGCCCTCGTCGGGCTCGTCTCTTTCAGGTTTGTCTCCGTGAGGGCCATTTACCCGGTGCTACTGCTCGCAGGCCTTTACACCACCCTTGTCTTTACGCCCTATTCAAAGGTCGACGAAGACGCCCATTTCGACTACATTAACGCCATCTACAGGGAGCATCGCCTTCCCGTAATCTCGCAGGGATATCATACGGCTGATCTCCTGACGTTATCGCGTGAGATGGGTGACCCGTTGTTCAAGCTGAACTATGCCTGGTTCGGCAAGCGCTACATTGCCGTTCATCCTCCTCTGTATTATCTGGTCGGCTCGGGCGGGGCTGCTCTGGTGTCCATTTTCACCAAAAGCGTGGCCATACGCTTTTTCCTGCTCCGTTTCATGGGCGTCCTTCTTTCACTCTTAACGGCCTTTTTTGTTATCAAAACTTACGGTTTTCTCGTCGAGCATTCGAAGATCAGGAGAAACGATCTGCTGCTTCTCGGGGTCATGATGGTGCTGTTTCTTTCTCCCGGCTATCAGAGCGCTCTCATTCCCCTTAACAACGATCAGCTAACGGTTCCGCTCGCCTCACTGTTCCTCTTCCTGGTTACCAAAGCTGTTTGCAGCGATTCTGTCGACGGTCGCGGCATGGTGCTGCTTGCCCTGCTGGCAGCGCTCCTCTTTCTCACCAAAGTCACGACACTCCCCCTTGTAGTTTTGGGAGGAGCGACGCTCCTGATTATGAGGAAATTTCGTAGCTTCCTTGGCTATGCGACGCTCTTTCTCCTGGCCATCTCCCCCTGGATTATGTTCGATCTCCATAACTACGGGGCACTGGTCGGCAGCAAAGAGCACTTACAGGTTGTTGCCAAAACGATCGATACGAATTTTCGTCCTTCGCTCGTACAGCTGCTGAGCCTGAGTCACGAAATTGCCAGAGGTTTCCTCTTGAGCTTTCAGCCCGATTTTCTGTTCGACCATGCGAGTTCGTCAGTCAGGATCCTCAGTACGGTATGGTCGCTTTTCATCTATGTCAGTGGAATATCGCTCATCTGCAAGGTTGTGGCCGATCTGCGCAGGAGGCGCCGAGA
>DATDMX010000038.1:0-2924 GCA_036518575.1 Geobacteraceae bacterium
CCCCTTCCCAATTTCCGCGACAAGTGGAACGATCTGAAGGACGAGAAGTTCGCTTCCGGGAAGCTCCTCTGTTACAAGCACGTGGGGCTCTACGTGTACCGGCGCGAGTTCCTCCTCCAGTACGCCCAGATGTCCCCCACCTATCTGGAGCTGGCGGAGAAGCTCGAACAGCTGCGTGTGCTGGAAAACGGTTATCGCATCAAGGTGGTGGAGACGGAGCACGAGTCGATCGGCGTCGATACGCCGGGCGACCTGGAGATGGTGCTAGAGCGGTTGAAAAGCAGGTAACAGTTTTGAGAAACGGGTAAGGGTAAAGGTAAGGGTAGAGAGATAGCGGATTTTTTCTCTACCTTTACCTTTGCCTTTACCTCTGCCAGTTTTGGAGGTTTTTTTGTGAAGACCAAGTTTATTTTCGTTACCGGAGGCGTTGTTTCCTCAATCGGCAAGGGGCTGGCCTCGGCATCCCTCGGTGCGCTTCTCGAGTCCAGGGGCCTCAGGGTTACCATGCAGAAGCTCGACCCCTACATCAACGTCGACCCGGGGACCATGTCCCCCTTTCAGCACGGTGAGGTCTTCGTCACCGACGACGGGGCGGAAACCGACCTCGACCTCGGCCACTACGAGCGCTACACCTCGGCCCGCCTCTCCAAGAAGAGCAACGTCACCACCGGCCAGGTCTACTTCTCCGTCATCGAGAAGGAGCGGCGCGGCGACTATCTCGGCGGCACGGTGCAGGTAATCCCCCACATCACCGACGAGATCAAGAACAAGATCATCGAGAACGCCAAGGGTAACGACGTGGCCATCGTCGAGGTGGGCGGCACGGTGGGTGACATCGAATCGCTTCCTTTCCTGGAGGCCATCCGCCAGTTCAAGGCCGAGCGGGGCGCGGGCAACGTCCTCTACCTGCACGTGACGCTCGTTCCCTACATCAAGACCGCCGGCGAGCTGAAGAGCAAGCCGACCCAGCACTCGGTCAAAGAGCTCCAGCAGATCGGTATTCAGCCCGACATCCTCATCTGCCGTTGCGAGCAGGAGCTCCCCCAGGAGATGAAGGCGAAGATCGCCCTCTTCTGTAACGTGGAGGAGAAGGCGGTCGTCACTTCGTCGGACGCCGAGCACATCTACGCCGTTCCGCTGGCACTTCACCGCGAGGGGCTCGACGAGCAGGTGGTGGAGAAGCTCAACATCTGGACCAAATCTCCCGACCTCGGTCACTGGCAGCAGGTGGTGGAGAAGCTGCGCAATCCGGGCCAGGGCGAGGTGACCATCGCCATTGTCGGCAAGTACGTGAACCTCACCGAGTCGTACAAGTCCTTGTCCGAGGCGCTCACCCACGGCGGGATCGGTAACGACTGCCGGGTGCGGCTCAAGTATCTCGACTCGGAGAAGATCGAGCAGGAAGGAATCGACGGACTCCTCGACGGTGCCGACGGTATCCTCGTTCCCGGCGGCTTCGGCGAGCGGGGCACGGAAGGAAAGATCAAGGCCATCGAGTATGCCCGCACGAACAAGATTCCCTTCTTCGGCATCTGCCTCGGCATGCAGATGGCGGTGGTAGAGTACGCCCGCAACGTCTGCGGACTCGACGACGCCTACTCCACCGAGTTCAAGCCCGACTGCGAGCATCCGCTCATCCACCTCATGGAGGAGCAGAAGGGGGTTTCCCGCAAGGGAGGGACCATGCGGCTCGGCGCCTACCCCTGCACCCTCGGCAAGGGGACCTTCGCCCAGAAAGCCTACGGCGGGGTGGATATCTCGGAGCGGCACCGGCACCGGTACGAATTCAACAACGCCTACCGGGAGCAGCTCACCTCCTGCGGCCTGACCCTGTCGGGGGTATACAAGGACGGCGACCTCGTGGAAATCGTGGAGATCGCCGATCACCCCTGGTTCCTCGGCTGCCAGTTCCATCCCGAATTCAAGTCCAAGCCCCTCAATCCGCACCCACTCTTCCGCGCGTTCATCACCGCGGCTCTGGAAAACAAGAAACAGGCTTAAGGCACGAGGTGCAGGGCGCCGGGGGAATCCCGGCGCCTTGTCCCTTATGTCCCCTGCCCTGAGGTACCCCATGGTCAAAGAAATCACCATCGGCAATGTGAAGATCGGCGGCACCCGCCCCCTCGTCCTCGTGGCCGGGCCGTGCGTCATCGAGAACGAGGCGGCCACCCTTCACTGCGCCGAGCGGCTCATGACGATCGCCAACGGCGTCGCCATTCCCCTCATCTTCAAGGCCTCCTACGACAAGGCCAACCGCACCTCCGTCACCTCCTACCGCGGTCCCGGCCTCAAAGAGGGGCTGCGGATCCTCGCCAAGGTGAAAGAATCCCTCGGCGTGCCGGTCCTCTCCGACATCCACTCCATCGAGCAGGTGACCCCTGCGGCCGAGGTGCTCGATGTCATCCAGATCCCGGCGTTTCTCTGCCGCCAGACCGACCTCGTGGTGGCGGCGGCTAAGAGCGGCTGCGTCCTCAACATCAAGAAGGGGCAGTTTCTCGCCCCCTGGGACATGGAGAACGTGGTGATGAAGGCGCTTGCCGCCGGCAACGACAAGGTGATTCTCACCGAGCGCGGCGTATCCTTTGGCTACAACAACCTTGTCTCCGACATGCGGAGCATTCCCATCATGCGCAAGACCGGCTACCCGGTGATCTTCGACGCTACCCACAGCGTCCAGCTCCCCGGCGGGCTCGGCGGCTCCTCCGGCGGCCAGCGCGAGTTCGTGGAGTATCTCGGGCGGGCAGCAGTAGCCACGGGACTCGACGGCATCTTCATGGAAGTACACCCCGAGCCGGAGGAGGCCCTCTGCGACGGCCCCAACTCGGTGAAGCTCGATGACCTGCCGGCGTTGCTCAAGAAACTCAAAGCCATCGATTCAATTGTAAAATGACGTTCAACGTGCTGCGTGCTGCGTTCAGCGTGCG
>DATDMX010000039.1:0-2193 GCA_036518575.1 Geobacteraceae bacterium
CCAGCTTGTCGGCAACGAGCGGCAGGGCCCTGGCCAGCAGGTCGGCATAGGCAACCCGGACCGGCCGCACCTTGAGCGGACGGCCGTAGTTCATGAAGTTGAGGACCATGTAGTTGGCCCGCCGCACTTCTTCCTTGATCTTGTCGGCAAGGGTCTCCAGTTCGTCACGGCGGTCGCCGCAGCCGGGGAGAAACTCGCTCTTGAGATGGTCGATGGCAAGGCTTATGTAGTTCAGCGGGTTGCGGATCTCGTGGGCAATGCCCGAAGCGAGCTGACCAACCTTGGAGAGGTGCTCCGCCTCGTAGAGCCGTTTTTCCAGGTTTTCCCGCTCGCGGAGTTTTTCCACCATCTCGTTGAAGTTTCCCGCCAGTTCCCCTATTTCGTCCGTGCTTTCCACGGGAAAGGTCACTGACAGGTCACCGGTGGCCACCTTCTTGACCCCCGTGGCGAGCCGGTTGATGGGGGTCGTGTAGCGGCGAGCGAGAAAGATGGTGAGGAGAATGCCGAACATGGAGACGAAGCAGGTGGCGACCAGGCGGCGGAGGAAGTTGTCGTGCTGGATTTCCCGAATGTTGTCCAGGAGGAGGTTGATCTGGACGTAACCCAGCTGCTCGTCCCCGACGATGACCGGCACCACGAGGTCGTAGGGGCGCAGCGACGAAGCCCCAGCGCCGGGGCCACCCTTGCCGCGGGAGACCTTCAGCCCCTTCTCCATTTTTTTGATCTCGCGCTTCTTGCCGACCTTCGCGGGGTCGGAGGAATCGATGATCTCCCCTTCATTGCTGATGATGTTGATCTCGTTGATGCCCTTGGGCCTCGCCTCCTTGAGGTATTCCCGCAGGCGCGAGTTTTCCGCCTTGGTTTCGGAGGTGAGGTCCTCGACGGAGAGCTGAATTGCCTTGGTGACCTCGGTGGAGCTTTCCTGAATCTCCCGCACGAGGTCGTTCTGGCTGAACTGGTTCATGACGAACTGGGTGAGCATGGTGATGACGAGGAGGGAGAGCATGATGATCACCAGCTTGGCATTGAGTTTCACGGTACGGCCTTTCACGGCGCAGATGCGATAACCGCCTGATTATACACTAGCCCGCCGGGCGAAACAAGGAGTATGTCCCTCGGGCTTTGCCCCGCTTTCCGCGCCTTCCGCGGCTGCTGACGTGCGCATGAGCGTATACAGCTTCAAATGTTGGTTCAATTTTGCTACTATGGCCGCAACGAATCGTACGAAACGGAGAGTAGCGTGCACGAGCTGTCCCTCACCCAGAGCGTGGTGGAAATCTGTGAACAGAATGCCGGCGGCAGGAGGGTGACGGCGGTCGTTCTCGAAATAGGCTCCCTCTCGGGAGTCGAGCCCGATGCCATGGCATTTTGCTTCGAGGCGTGCACACAGGGGACCCTGCTCGACGGAGCGAGACTCGTCGTCGAGCGGGTGGCGGCCCGGGCCCGTTGCGCCGAGTGCGGCGCGGAGTCTTCCCCCGGCTCCCATTTCGATCCCTGTCCGTCGTGCGGGGGGTACCATCTGCACCTCATCGCCGGCGAAGAAATGCGGGTAAAAGAACTGGAGGTTGAATAACCATGTGCACCACGTGCGGCTGCGACGACCACGACCATCACGACCACCGGCACGGCGACGGCCATCATCACCACGGCCATGACCACCACCATCACCACCATGACGGGGCCACCGAGGCGTCCAAGCGCGTGGCGGTGGAGACCGACATCCTCACCAAGAACAACCGGCTCGCCCGGGGCAACCGGGCGCTCTTTGCCGCCACGGGCGTGTTTGCCGTCAACCTCGTGAGCTCACCCGGGTCCGGCAAGACGACCATTCTCGAACGGACCCTGCGGGACCTCAAAGGAAGGGCCAGCTGTGCCGTCATCGAAGGCGATCAGCAGACCGACAACGATGCCGTGCGCATCGCCGCCACGGGGGTACCGGTAAAGCAGGTGAACACCGGCGCCGGCTGTCATCTCGACGCCCACATGGTGAGCCACGCGGTGGCGGATTTCGACCTCGACAACCTCGACATCCTCTTCATCGAGAACGTCGGCAATCTCGTCTGCCCCGCCTCCTTCGACCTGGGAGAGCACCACAAGGTGGCGGTCCTCTCCGTCACCGAAGGGGAGGACAAGCCCCTCAAGTATCCCCACATGTTCCGGGCGGCCGACGTCCTCCTCCTCAACAAGGTGGAT
>DATDMX010000040.1:0-3466 GCA_036518575.1 Geobacteraceae bacterium
AAGTCCCTGGAGACCATGGCAAAGACATCCCGGGACGTGGCCCGGCTCAACCGGCTCCCCTGGTTCATCAGGACCATGCTCGGCCGCCTCATCACCCGCAAGATGAAGAAGGTGCACTTCGGCCAGGTTAT
Source organism: Geobacteraceae bacterium (assembly GCA_036518575.1). Lineage (GTDB taxonomy): Bacteria > Desulfobacterota > Desulfuromonadia > Geobacterales > Geobacteraceae > DATDMX01. The sequence goes on from DATDMX010000040.1 coordinate 132, forward strand.
CCCCATCGAGGAGGTCGAACAGATCTTCGGGTTCACCAACTCCATCGTCCGGGTGGCCTGCATCTGCCGCAAATCCCTCCTGGGGCAGGAAAAGCGCTACTGCTACGGGATCAGCCTCGGCCCCAACGGCGGCCGGCTCGTGGAGGTCTTCGAGGCGCTGGGGGAGAAGTTCAACGGCGGGGTCTACGACGGAAACTACGAGATGCTCACCCGGGAGGAGGCCTTGGCTGCCTTCCGGGCCCACGAACAGGAGGGGCTCTGCCACACGGTCTGGACCTTCCAGACCCCCTTCATCGGGGGAATCTGCAACTGCGACCGGGCCGACTGCCTCGCCATGCAGTCCACCGTCACCCACGCGGTGCCGGTCATGTTCCGGGCCGAGTTCGTGGCGGAGATGGACGCAGAGGCGTGCCGCGGCTGTCGTCAGTGCATGCGCCTCTGCCAGTTCGGCGCCCTCGGCTACAGCGCCGCCACGAAAAAGGCCGTGGTGGACCAGCTTCGCTGCTACGGGTGCGGCATCTGCCGCTCGGTCTGCACGACCGGGGCGGTGCGGCTTGTGGACCGCGCCACCTCAGCGGTGGCGAACGTCTGGTAATGCCACGACTTACGCTTCGGCGTCAGCCGCTTCCCCCGAAATTTCCTCCCCGGCCGACAACCTGCGGATCAGAAGCGCCTCGTTCTCCCCTATCCCCAAAGAGATGAGGAACCGGTGATGGGCCTCGGGCGCGCGGCGCTCGAACTCCGAGTGCCAGCGCTGCATGGCGTCCCGGTCCATGCCGGCGGCGCGCAGCATCGCCACCCACGTCGCCTTGTCCACGCCGGCCTGGGGGCCACCCGTGGCCGAGATCCTAAGCATCCGAGCCAGGAGACGCTGCTTGGTCTGCAGTGCCCGGATCTCCTCCCCCAGCGCCCTCATGCGGCGCTCCAGCACCGCGCTCGTTTCATCCCCCACCATCTTCAGGAGTGAGGAGATATCCTCAATGGTGAGCCCGGCTTGGCGATAGGTGCAGATCGCCTCCAGCCGCTCGCAATCGGCCGGCGAGTAGAGCCGGTAGGCGGAGTCGCTCCGTCCCGAGGGGGAGAGGAGGCCGATCCGGTCGTAGTAGAGGAGCGTGCTGCGGGAAAGGCCGAATCTGCGGGCCGGTTGGGTAATCTTGTACATCGGTTGCCTCCTGAGAGCGCTGCGGCCCCGGCGCGTACCGGGGCCGCAGCGGGGATCACCCTTTCCGGCTGCGGATGTGGTCAATCCTCTCGGCCGGCAGCCCGAGCCACTCCAGGAAGCTCTGGTGCCCCTCGGGATTCTCCTCCTCGAACAGCTCGTGCCAGCGCTTCATGGCCTTATCATCCAGGCCGATAGCCCGGAACCGCTTTACCCACTCTTCCACCGTTACCTGTGCCATTCCCGTTACTCCTTTCTTTCACAAAAAGTTGATGCCGTGGCCGCGACAAGAACAACCCTAAACCGTGAAGCGATAGACGGGTCAACGGAAAATATTCAGGTGCGGCGCATCACCGGCCGGCCAGGAACCGCTTGACCTCCTCCCCGTGTTCGGCCACGTAGTCACAGCTCGGCGCGTTGCCGCACTTTCTGCAGGCGAGATCGTAGGCGGAATTGATGGTCCGGCACTGCGGACAGGTATAATTCGCCGGGATCTGTCGCAGCCAGGCTTCGCAGCCGATGGTCCTGATCCGCGCCAGGTCGTCCCACAGCTCGATCCTGTGGGGCCTTTCCGCCTGGAATTTCCTCAGATCCTCGCACGGGTAGGCCGTGCAGAAGCCGCAGAATTCGACGCCTCTTTCGGCGGCGCAGGCAGCTCTCGCGCAGGACCGGCAGAAAGCCGACCTGTGGTCCGACCCACATCCGTAACACCTCGCCTCCTCCACTGACAGCCCAAGTCGTGCCGCCAGTTGCCCAAGCCTCTCTGCGTCTTCGGCCGTTGCGATAAAAAGCGCGCACGCTCCACAGTAGAGACCGCAGACAGCGGCGAGTCTCTTGTCCACCTCCGGTTTCTTCTCTTCAGTCTTCATGCCGCACACCTCCGCCCCAGAATCTCATGAAGACCAGCGCACAGCAAACGCCGGTCCATGTCCAGCCCTACATTAGACCCTCTTCAGCATCAAGACAAGGGAACTCTACCGACCATCGCTAAAAAAGGCCCACCGACGATCGGAGGGCCTTTTTTGTCTGCAATGAGAATGACGATCAGCGCAGGGCTTCCGCCGTTACCTCGGCGATGTCCTTCACCCGCACCCGGTCGCCAAGACCCAGGTCCTTCAGGCCGTCCTCCATCATGGTCATACAGTAGGGGCAGCTGACGCAGAGGGTGTCGGGCTCCTGTGTCATGGCCTGCTTCACCCGCTCTAGGTTGATCCTCGTGCCGGTCTGCTCCTCCATCCACATCCTGCCGCCGCCTGCGCCGCAGCAGAAGCCGTTTTCCCGGTTGCGGCCGAACTCGGCCGGTGCCGTGCCCGTGGCGGCCGTTACCACGGCCCGGGGGGCCGAGTAGGTGTCGTTGTGACGGCCGAGGTAACAGGAATCGTGGAAGATGACCTTCCCCTGGCCGGCCTGCCGCGGCAGCCGGAGCCGGCCACTCTCCAGAAGGGAGGCGATCAACTGGGAATGGTGCAGAACCTCCACCTCCAGCCCGTACTGCCGGTAGTCGTTACCGAGGGTGCTGAAGCAGTGGGGACACGGGGTGACCACCTTGGTGATCCCCTTCTCCCGGAACAGCGCCACGTTCTCCCGCGCCATCCTGTCGAAGACGTATTCGTTCCCCAGGCGCCGGACACTGTCGCCGCAGCAGGGCTCCTCCTTCCCCAGAATACCCCAGGAGATGCCGTCCCGGTCGAGAATGGTGGCAAGGGCGACGGTCACATGCTTGGCGCGGCTGTCAAAGGCGCCGGCGCAGCCGACGAAGAAGAGGTATTCGGTCTCTCCCGGCCTGAAGGTCCGGTCGCCCAGGAGGGTGCTCCACTTGGTCCGCTCCGACGGGGCGATCCCCCAGGGGTTGCTCCGCTGCTCGACATTCTCGAAGAGGTTGAGGAGCTCCTCCGGGAAGCGGGCACTTTCCTGCACCAGGTGACGGCGCAGCTTGACGATCTTCGGCGCCTGCTCGATGAGCACCGGGCAGACCGAGGTGCAGGCCCCGCACGTGGTGCATGACCAGATCGCCTCCTCGCTCACCGTCCCCTCCCCTGCCCCACCGATGAGCGCCAGGCTCCCCTTCCGCCCCCTCACCAGGTCCGGACCGTTCGCCAGGAGGTTCACCTTGATGTCGTGCACGAGCCGCCGGGGGTTGAGCGGCTTGGCCGTGGCGTGGGCGGGGCAGAGATCC
>DATDMX010000041.1:0-2404 GCA_036518575.1 Geobacteraceae bacterium
CTCGTCGATGTCGTGGAGCTCGTTCATCACCCATTCGCCGATCGCCGTGCTGGGCAATTCTTTCTCGCCACTCTCCTGGAGGCGCGTTTCCAGTCGGTCCCCGAGCCTTTCGATGGTCTCGATGGAAACCGGCCGTTTCTCACACGCCTTCTGGATGCCGCCAATAACCTTCAGCCGGTCGAACGGCTCGCGACGGTCGTCCTTCTTGAGCACCAGCGGCAGGACCTCTTCGACCCGTTCATGGGTGGTGAAGCGCTTGCTGCACGACTCGCACTCCCGCCTCCGGCGAATGGTGGCGCCACCCTTGTCGGGGCGGGAGTCCACCACCTTGCTGTCGGGAAAAGAACAGAAGGGACACTTCATCGGCTCCCCCCTTCCGCCGCGGCAGCGAACCGCTCTACCGCCACGCCGGACTCGCCCATCAACTCGGCAGCCAGTTCGTCCGGGTAGCCCTCTTCGTACACGATCCTCCTCACACCAGCGTTGATGATCATCTTGGAGCAGATGACACACGGCATGGTCGTGCAGTAGAGGGTGGCACCGTCGATGTTGGTGCCGTGCTTGGCAGCCTGAATGATGGCATTCTGCTCGGCATGGAGCCCCCGACAGAGCTCGTGGCGTTCCCCCGAAGGGACCTTCAGTTTTTCCCGCAGGCACCCCACCTGGATGCAGTGGGTAACACCGGAAGGGGCACCGTTATAGCCGGTGGCGAGGATGTTCTTGTCCTTGACGATGACCGCCCCCACCTGGCGTCGCAGGCAGGTGGAACGCTTCGCCACGAGGTGCGTGATTTCCATGAAGTATTCATCCCAGCTGGGACGCTGCATCGGCATTCTCCTCCGCGGGTACCATTCCCCGTCAGATCTTGATGGCTGTCCGTACCTCTTCCATGATCCTGGAGGCTTCGGCCGAGGCCTTGCGGCTTCCTTCGGCCAGCACCTCGGCCACGATGCCGGGTTGGGCATCCAACTCCCGGCGCTTGGCCCGAAACGGCGCCAGTGCCGTGACGAGAGCCTCGGCCTGGATCTTCTTGCACTCCACGCAGCCGATCTGGGCTCCGCGACAGGCGGTGTAAATCTCCGCCTTCTGCTCGTCGCCGAGGTAGAGGCGGTTCAGCGAAAAGGCAACGCACCGGTCGGGATCACCCGGGTCGCTGCGCCGCACCCGCTGGGTATCGGTCACCATGGAGAGCACCTTCTTGCGGGTTTCGTCGTCACTCTCGGAGAGGAAGATGGCGTTCCCGTACGACTTGCTCATCTTGCGACCGTCAAGACCAAGGACCTTGGGAGTCTCGGTAAGGAGCGCCTCGGGCTCGGGGAAGACCGGGCTGTAGAGAAAGTTGAAGCGGCGGGCGATTTCGCGGGTGATCTCCAGGTGAGGGAGCTGGTCGTGGCCCACCGGCACCCGGGTCGCCTTGTAGAGAATGATGTCGGCCGCCATGAGCACGGGGTAGCCGAGAAAACCGAACGTGGAAAGGTCCTTGGCCGAAAGGTTCTCCTGCATCTCCTTGTAGGTGGGGTTGCGCTCCAGCCAGGAGACCGGCGTGATCATGGAGAGGACCAGGTTAAGCTCGGCGTGCTGGGGGACCCGGCTCTGCTGAAAAACGACGCATTTGGCGGGGTCGATACCGAAAGAAAGCCAATCGAGGACCATATCGTCGATGTTGTCACGGATTGCCGCCGTGTTGTCGTATTCGGTGGTGAGCGAGTGCCAGTCGGCGGCAAAAAAGAAGCATTCGTACTCTTCCTGGAGCTCCTTCCAGTTGGCGAGCACACCGTGGTAATGGCCGAGGTGGAGCTTGCCGGTGGGTCTCATGCCGCTGACGATGCGTTTGTTCTTCATTACAAAAACTCCTTGAACGGGTTAAGTCACTCTTCTAGCGCATGATGAACTGGGTAACCGTGTACACGAGCTTGCTCTGCGGGCCTGCGAGCAGATGGATGCCGAAGTCGAGAACCGGTGCCAGGACGTATTTGAAGAGATTGGTAAAGAACACGAGGACGATGATGATGATCATCCCGTAGGGCTCGATGCGCGAATAGGCCACCGCCTGCCGGTAGGGAAGAAGGCCGACCGCGACGCGCCCGCCGTCCAGCGGCGGCACCGGGATGAGGTTGAAGATGGCGAGCAGGAGGTTGATATAGACGGAAAAAGCGAGCATGAGGACGATGGGGTCGAGGAAGCCCTGCATCATCGCCCCATCGGCTAGGTCCGGCGTCGCGGCGATGATGGCGCGCATGACCAGAGCGGAGAGGGCAGCCAGGACGAAGTTCGTAACGGGGCCTGCGGCCGCCACCCAGATCATGTCACGCTTCGGGTGGCGCAGATTGCTGAAATTAACGGGGACCGGTTTGGCCCAGCCGATCCCGACGAAAAACACCATGAGCGTACCGATGATATCCAG
>DATDMX010000042.1:0-5804 GCA_036518575.1 Geobacteraceae bacterium
ACTCTACGAAAACGAGATTGTCGGTCGGGCTTACGACCGCAGACTCCTGGGGCGGTTCATCAGGTATCTCAGCCCCTACAAGGGACTGGTAGCCCTGACGCTTGTGCTGCTCCCGCCGGCCGCTGCGGCCAAACTCGCCCAACCCTATCTCATCAAGGTCGCCATCGATAACCACATTATCACCGGCCACATGGACGGCCTCCCCTTCCTGGCTTTCGGCTACCTCCTCCTCATCGTGGCCGATTCACTTCTCACCTATGCCCAGATGTACCTCCTCCAGTACCTGGGGCAGAAGGTTATGTTCGACCTGCGGCTGGAACTCTTCAGCCATCTCCAGCGCCTCCCCGCAACCTTTTTCGACCGCAGCCCCACCGGCGGCCTCGTCACCCGGCTCACCGCCGACGTCGAGGTCCTCGGCGAAATGTTCGCCGCCGGCATCATCACCGTGGTGGGCGATATCCTCGTGCTGACCGGCATCATCGGTGTCATGCTCTGGATGAATCTGAAACTTTCCCTCGCCACCTTCTCCGTACTTCCCCTGCTCGTCTGGGTAGCCTTCACCTTTCGCCGGCGCATGCGCACGGCGTTTCGCCAGGTGCGTGCCCGCCTTGCCAACCTGAACGCCTTCCTTGCCGAAACCATTGGTGGTATGGCAGTCGTTCAGCTGTTCAACCGACAGGCCACGGAAAGGGAAGAATTCCGGCGCCTGAACGCTTCCTATCGTGACGCCAACTTTCCCGTCATCACGTGGGATGCCTCGCTTTACGCTCTCGTTGAAGCTCTCTCGGCGGTGGCTGTCGGCATCATCGTCTGGTACGGAAGCGGGGAAATCGGCCGCGCCACCCTTACCTTCGGGGCGCTCGTCGCCTTCATCCAGTACATTGAGAAATTCTTCGCCCCGATCCGCGACCTCTCGGCCAAGTACTCGGTCATGCAGGGGGCAATGGCTGCTCTGGAAAGGATTTTCGTCCTCCTCGACGAAAAAGAAGAGCCGCGGGAGACTTTCCCGCTTGACCGTGAGGAGCAGGGCCATAGCTCCATCGAGACCATTGAGTTCCGTGACGTCTGGTTCGCGTACGCCGGCAACGACCACGTGCTCAAGGGGTTCAACCTCGTCATCCGCAAAGGCGAAAAGATCGCTCTCGTCGGTGAAACCGGCGGGGGGAAGACCACGGTTACCCGGCTCCTCTCCCGCCTCTACGAGATAGAGAGGGGGGAAATTCTCCTGAACGGGGCCGATATCCGCACGATCCCGCTCGACGAGCTGCGAAAAGGGATCGGCATCGTGCTTCAGGATCCCTACCTCTTCAGCGGCACCGTCGGCGACAACATAACGCTTGGCGACGAGCGGGCACGGAAGCGGCTGAGCGATGCGGCAGCAGCGGTCGGTGCCGACCGCTTCATCTCCCGGCTTCCCAAGGGGTTCGACGAGGAGGTGAGGGAGCGGGGAGCCAACTTCTCCGCCGGCGAACGGCAGCTCATCTCCTTTGCCCGGGCCGTGGCCTTCAATCCGGAGATTCTTGTCCTCGACGAGGCAACCGCAAGCATCGACACGGCGAGTGAGCGCCTCATTCAGGAGGGGCTCAAGGGTCTCATGGCCGGTCGCACCTCGCTCGTGGTGGCCCATCGCCTCTCCACCGTCCGGGATGCCGACCGGATTGTCGTCATTCACCGGGGCGAGAAAATCGAGGAGGGGAGCCATGACGAGCTCCTTGCCGCCAAAGGCCTCTATTATCGACTCCATCAATTGCAGTTCCAGGACTGAGGTGCGCGTCTCGCATGGGCCTGCTTCTTGCTCATAAAGCATAGAGAGACCTGGCGGCAAGGTTCTCCCGTCCCCCGGGACACACGGCGAACCGGCCATCAGAGGCCTCCTGGTGACGCGACGCCCGAATCCCACGATTCTCCGAATCGTGCCGATTTCCGTCAGCAGCGGCACGCAATTTTTGCATTGAAGCCCGATTTAGGCCGGAGAGTTGTGAACATGAAAAAGAAGAAAATTCTGCTGGGGGTTTCAGAGCGATCGTTTTCCACTCTTGAGAGCGTCTTTTCCTCTGAGGAAAAGTTTCACGTCTGGCGCGTGAGCGATGGCGACGAAGTGCTGCGTTTTTTCTCGAGCGAGAAACCGGATCTGGCCTTTCTGGACGTCAATTTGCCGGGCTTGAGCGGCGACACGTGCTGCGACGTCATCAAGAAGGCAAACTGTTATCCGGGAACGTCGATTGTCCTTCTCGCGGCAGCAGGCAACTGCGAGGAGGTGGAGCGATGCCGCCGTGCGGGGAGTGACGCCATCCTCCTTACACCGCTCAGCCATGCGCGGGTGGCAATACTCGTCACATCGTTTCTCTACGATACGACGGTCAAACAGCCACGCGTCGCGGTGCGGTTGCCGGTCTCCTACAGTCTCGGCGCAGGGGGGCTCAAGAGCGACTTTTCGGTGAATCTCAGCACCGGAGGGACGTTCATCGAGGCGAGACGGACCTTGCCTATCGACACCCCGCTGATGGTGTCTTTCACCCTGCCGGACACGGATACCGACATCAGGTGCACGGCAAGGGTTGCCTGGCTGAATGGTCCGATCCAACGCTCCACTCCTCTTCTTCCGGTCGGCATGGGGCTGCAATTCCTCGATTTGGACGACCGACACGTTCAGGCCATCGACGAATTTCTGGCCTCAACTCCTCCGACTGCGCCCGGCGGAGAGATGGACGGCCCATTTCCGGTGGGCGTTGCGTGAGAAACAAATGAAATACACGAAAACGTAGAAGGCCCGCCGAATTTCGACGGGCCTTTCCTTTTCCGATGGCTATTAAGACGCCCTATGCGAAGGCCTCCCCCGTCTGCTTCACATGCCGTCCGACCCGACGGGCACCGCTCCAGCCGCAGCGACCTGCGCCGCTGCGGGAACTGCCAAGGCAGCTTCGTCCTTGCGGGGGACAGCCGGCGGCGAACGTAGCACTTCCGGAGCCACGGCCACGTAGGGTCGGGATGTATTCTGCTTCGCCTCACGGGGGGAAGTATCTTGCTTTTTCTCGACCGAAGCAGCTTCTTGCCGTTGGATGCGCTGCAGTTGCGCGAAAACCGCCCGGGCGTACCGGTCGCGTTTGTCCGGCGTCTGACTGTTATAACAGCCAATGGCCTTCCAGGTGTAGCCGTAAGTGCTCATGCAGTTGGCCAAGATCCAGGCACCAGTCATCGTGTTGTAACAAGCATCTCCCAGCGAATTCCAGCGCTCCGTTCCGAGCACGCGCGCCCATGACGAATTGATCTGCATCAGCCCGAAGTCGTAGCTGCCGTTGCGGTTGCGGTTAAGAGCCAGAGGGTTGAAGTTCGATTCCACCTTGGCAATGGCTCTCAGGATCAACGGGTTGATACCATACTGGTCGCCCGCCTCGTCAAAGCAGAAGGGATATGCCTTGCCCCCCGCCACCAGGAGGACGAAAAAAACTATCCCCGCAACTCCCGTTCTACTCATGCCAAATCCCCTTCAAACTGCCACAGCGTTCTGATATGCACGTAATATTAATTTTACCCTATTACCGCTCTTCGGGAAAACAGAAAATATCTGATCCGCCACGAAGCCCCTCTTTTACAGGAACCATGTAGTAAGAGCCACGAGAAGAATCGTCAGGATAGGCACCATCAGCGACGCCGGCAGGTCGAGAAGAATCCGGCAGAATATCACGAAGCCGTTTGCATCCGTGCTGTCGGGGAGGCTTGCGGGATCAAACCCGATGAAGGCGAGGGCATCGGCAAGCCGCGCGGGGGGCCACACGTCCGTCTGCTGCCAGGTGTAGAGCTGCCATCCGAGAATGCCGATAGCGGCAAGAATCGAAAGGATGATGAGCCGGCTGCCGAGGTCGCGCAGGAGCTTGAAGCGACGCCTCTTCGTGTCGGATGATTCCCGGACGCCTACGTCAATTTTTCCGTGTTTGTGAAAGTCGGGCGCTTCTTTCATACCATGCTTTGCCTCCCGCCCCTTTATTGTTACTTTCTTGTATTATAGAGCAGCCGAATCTTTCATGAAAAGACAAATTTCGGCGGGGGGCCCGTGACGAGTCCTCGCCCTGCGACAGTCACAATATACCCGGGAAGAGGAGGTTGGTTTCCTTGCGGTAACGACGGTAGTCGTCACCGAACCTGGCAAGAAGGGCCTCTTCTTCCACGCGTATGCGGTGAAGAAGGGCGCCGAAGAAGGGGAGGAAGAGGAGCGCGGCGGACGGGAGGTTGCCAAACGTGATTGCGAGGCCGGCAACCGCGAGGCAAAGGCTGGCGTAGGCGGGATGACGCACCTTCCGGTAAAGCCCCTCCCGCACGAGACGGTGTCCCTCCTGGAAGGTCACGTTCACGGTGAAGAAGCGCCCCAGGGTCCGGACGGCGTGCCAGCGCACGAGCATCCCTGCTGCAACGAGAACGAGCCCTGTTCGCTCGATGTAACGAGGGAAAGAAGGTTGGATAAGACCGGCAACGAGTCGGCCGGCGATCACGCCGCCAATTATTGCAGCCCAGATGAGAAGAAGAGAATGGCGGTCGGAAGAGCGTGCCGCCTTTCCCCTGGCCTTGCGGCGGATGAGGAGAAAGAGTTCGAAGACGGTCCAGCAGCCAAGGACGAGGCGGGAGAGAAGATCATCGTACGTTACCTGCATAACCTAGTAATTATAGCTTGAAAAATTTTTTTCTACCAGACTGTAAATCCGTGTCTGCCGCTGCTATAGTATAGTCAGGTAGCTACCTGAAACAGACTGTCTGAAAAGGAGGACGACGCTATCGAGGACACTCCACCGGGCAGGAACCTAAAATCAACTGCATCATGAACCGGCGGTAGCGACCGCCCGGAAGACCCTTGAAAAGGGTGCAAAGAACGCAGTCCAAAGATAGAGCCCGTCACTTCGGCGGGCTCTTTCATTTTGAGCTCTTCTCCGCAACACACATGGCAATCTCACCGAAGTTCAGTTTTCAGAAAGTCCCCCACGACGCGCCAGAACTCGGCCCAATCCGGCGGGCAATCATTGTGACCGCACGAAAGCTCCACAAGCCGTCCATGCCGAGCGACCGCTGCGAGCTCGCGGCCATGGGCGAAAGGTATTATCCCGTCGAACCGGCCGTGGAAGATGAGCACCGGCCCGTCGTACGCCGCGAGTACCGCGCGGTTATCGAACACGTCCCGGGCGAGAAAAGGGGGCAGCAGCATGCGTCGGGCAAAGGGGCGGGTGGACGTAAAGGGTGACTGAAGAATAAGGGCGACGACGGGGCGCCTTGCAGCGAGGGCACAGGCGGCGGCGCAGCCAAGCGAGCGGCCGAATGCCACCACATGCCTGCCATCCACATCGTCTCGTCGGACAACGACATCATAGGAGGCCAGCGCCGCAGCGGTGATGCTTTCCTCCGACGGACTTCCCTCCGAACGACCAAAACCCGGATACTCCACGAGAAGGACATGCATGCCGAGCCGACGGAAGCCTTCCATCTGCTCGGGGAGAAAATCGATCACCTCGCCGTTGCCGTGAAAGACTATCACAACGGGACGGCGCCCGCTCCCGGGGGTCGGGAGGAACCACGCCTCGGATCGGCCCGTAGCCGTCTTGACCCACAGCGGCACCACCTGCACGGGAGGGATCGCCGGCACGCGAATCGTGCGGCCGGGATAGATGATGGCGCGCTGCCGCACATAAACGATGGCCGCATAGCAAACGTAGACTGCCGCCAGCATGGTGATGGTGCGAACAAGGGAGGACATGCGTATTGTGCCTTTGGGAGGAGTGTACTGATCCCCCAGCTCCCGCTGGGGGGATGGTGCAGCTACC
>DATDMX010000043.1:0-5399 GCA_036518575.1 Geobacteraceae bacterium
AAGTGGGTGATGCCAAACGGTCGCGTGCAGGCAAATGAGAGCGGCGTGTGCCCGGTCGTCTTTCGTAATTCCCGGGCGAGTTCATCTTCCAGGGCGAGGACGCTGCGGGCATTCTCGTAGACAAGCCAGCCTGCTTCCGTCGGCTGCAGGGCCTGGCCGCAAGGTCAAGCCATGCGCGCTTCGAAGGAAACGAGAGACCCTTCCTCCACCCGGAAGCTGATCTCGACGGGGTTACAGCAGACCTCGCAGTCCTCAATGTAGTGCTGGGAACCGGCGGAGAGATCGAGAACCATGGAGATGATCTCGCCGCAGTGGGGGCAGGTAAAGCGCTGTTCCATTGTCTCACGTCCCTCCGCTGAGATTGAGAATAGGGGGGAGTCGGCCGTCAGCAGCATACGGCGGCAACCTTTTCGTACATCCCCGCGTATTCCCTGGTTGCCTCTGCCTGGGCAGCGCATCGCACGGTGTCGAGTTCTTCGAAGTGGTCAAGGAGCAGTGCCACGAGGTCCGGATCGAGGGCTGAGTGCCGGACCATGCCGTCAAGCACCTTGTGCACCTGCACCGGTGACATCCCCTTCCGGTAGGGGCGGTCCTCGGTGATGGCGGTGAAGACATCGGCAACGGCAACGATCCGGGCCCCGAGCGGAATATCCTTGCCACTCAGGTGGAAGGGGTAACCGCTGCCGTCGAGACGCTCGTGATGATACGAGCTCCAGGCAGCAATGGTGGCAAACGCCGGGACCTTTTCGAGGGTCCGATAGGTGTAAAAGGTGTGGCAGCGCAAGACCGATTTCTCCTGCGGGGTGAGCTTGCCCGGTTTTTCCAATAGCTCCGTCGGTACGGCGAGCTTCCCGAGATCGTGAAGGAGTCCTGCGATGCTCAACTGCAGGCATTCTTCCTCGGGGCGTCTGGCTAGGCGGGCGATGGCCTGGGCGCCTGCGGCGACGCCGGTGGAATGCGTGGCGGTGAAGTGGCTGCGGAAGTCGATAATCCTGGCAAAAAGGCGGCTGAGACCAACGAGGCCGTCGGTATCGAGTTGGACGTCCGTGCCATGTTTTCTTGACTTCGCCTCGCAACTCAACGGCTGGGCCAGGTCGAGCCAGAAGTACTCCTTGGTTGCCAGGCGGGTGAAGGCGGCAACGAGGGAAGGGGAAAACATGGTCCCCGACTTGGCCTGGACCCTGTCACGGATATCCCGCACCGTGCTGAGTAGCCGTATGCGGTCGGTGGAGCCGAGGAGGACGGCTATCCGGTCGGCCAAGTGGACGATATGACTTTCCTGCGGAACCAATCTTCCCTTGAAGAATGTGCCCTTGCCGCCATCCCAGGAGAGGTGGTGGTACCTGACGATGTCTGCAAGCCGGGAGAAGGGGGTGAACATTTCCAGGAGGAGAGCACCTATTTCCGCGTGGTGGCCAGTTTCTTTCGCTTCGAAGTTCTGAATGGCGAGCCGTTCCGTGAGGGAGAGGGCACCGATGTCGTGAAGGTAGCCTGCGTGGAGAAGTTCTACGGCTTCGGTCGGCGAAAGGCCGATCTGGGTGGCAAGTGCCGAGGCGATATAGCCAACCCGGCGGTGATGGTCGGCAAGCTCGGGGCTCACGAGGTCAATGGTGTCGGCCAGGCAGGCGATGAGATCGTGAAGTGGTATCTGCAATGTTTTTCGTGGCGCCATGGCAGGCCTCTGGCTACGAATGACTGCGGTCCGATGCATGTTCCTATACTTATTTTATCCCAAAATTACCATGCAAGTCTCACGAATTTACAACAAAAAGAGGGCCCCATATTGGGGCCCTCTTTTTGTTGCTGTGCTGCCGTCTGACTACTTCAGAGCCGTGGCAATGGCCTGAATTTGGGCAGATGTCAGGAAGGAGAGGGAACCCATCCCCCCGAAGTTATTGGTGATCCCGGTCTGGATTTGGGTTGCGGTTGCTCCCCTCTTGCTGGAGGTGGCCAGAGGACCGTGGCACCCGGCGCAGTACTGGGTGTAGAGGGCTGCCCCATCGATTGCCGGCGCGGCGGTAGTTGCCGTGGCCTGGGCCGAAGCGGCACTTTCACCGGCGCTGTTCACTGCCGTGACGATGTAGTAGTACGCGGTGCTGTCGGCAAGGCCGGTCTGGAGATAGGGGCTGGTGGCCCCGGTGATTTTCGTGCCGGAGGTTTTGGTGACGCCGGACGTTGTCGACCAGTAGATGTTGTAGGACGTGGCGCCGGAGACGGCAGACCAGGAGACGGTCACCTGTTGGGTGCCGCCGGTGGCGGTCACACCCGTGGGTGCGGCCGGGACGACCGGGACAGGTGCGTTGGTGGCGGCCGAAGCCTGGGCTGAGGGGGCGCTTTCGCCAGCGCTGTTCACGGCAGTGACCACATAGTAGTAGGTGGTGCCGGCGGTAAGGCCGGTCTGGACGTAGGGGCTCGTGGCATTCGCGATCTTCGTGCCGTTGGCGGTCGTCACGCCGGTGGCGGTGGACCAATAGATGTTGTAGGAGGTGGCACCGGAAACAGCCGGCCAGGAGACGGTCACCTGGTTGGCACCGCCGGTGGCGCTAACTCCTGTCGGAGCAGCGGGAACGGTCGGAAGCGGCGCATTGGTGGCGGCCGAAGCCTGGGCCGAGGCAACGCTTTCGCCAACGCTGTTCACGGCGGTGACGATGTAGTAGTAGGTGGTGCCGGCGGCAAGGCCGGTCTGCGCGTAGGGGCTCGTGACGCCTGCGACCCTCGTGCCGTTGGCGGTCGTTACCCCTGAAGTCGTGGACCAGTAGAGGTTATAGGACGTGGCGCCGGCAGACGCCGTCCACGAAAGGCTGACCTGGTTGGCGCCGCCCGTGGCCTTCAGTCCGGTGGGGGCCGCAGGGGCGGTGGGCGTCGGGGCCGGTGTGAGGGTTGTTGCCGCCACTTGCACCGACGGGGCGCTTTCCCCGGCAGTGTTTACTGCGGTGACGACGTAGTAGTAGGTGGTGCTGTCAGCAAGGCCGATCTGGACCGCAGGGCTCGTGGCACCGGCGATCTTGGTGCCGTTGGCGGGAGTCACACCCGACGTGGTGGCCCAGTAGATGTTGTACGACGCAGCGCCACTTACTGCCTGCCATGAGACGGTCACCTGCTTGGTGCCGCCGGTTGCCATCACGCCCATGGGGGCTGCCGGGACCGAAGGCGTGGGCGTGGCCGCGGTCGTAGTGGCAGAAGCCTGGGGCGACGGAGCACTTTCGCCGGCGCTGTTCACGGCGGTGACGATGTAGTAGTAGGTCGTTCCGGCAGAGAGTCCGCTCTGGACGTAAGGACTCGTGACGTTGGCGATCTTTGTCCCGTTGGCGGTGGTAACTCCCGAGGTGGTGGCGTAGTAGAGGTTATACGCCGTGGCATTGCTCACGGCACTCCAGGAGACGGTTACCTGGCCCGAGCCGCCCACGGCGGTCAGCCCCGTCGGCGCTGCGGGAGCGGTCGGGGGGGGCGGCATGCTGCCGGGATTGAAGTTGCCGTTGGCAATATCGGTAAGGGATGCGGTGAAAATCACGGCGCCGGTCTGGGCGTTGGTGATCGTCAGGATGCCGTTGCTTACGGAGATCTTCACGTAGTCGAACATCTCGTCAAGGCCCAGGTGGTTGGCAATGTAGCGCGAGGTGATGGGATTGGTGTTCTGCGCGCTGTATTGCTGAAGAAGGGGCTGGAGCTTGGTGAGGAGCGTTGTGACCGCGGTCTGGAGGTTGGAACCGATCTTCTCCATGGTATCCGAATCCGCCTGGTCATATACTTTCGATGAGTCGTCGCTTCCGGCCGCACTTGTCACGATCACGTTGGAGAGTGGGTTGACATTGGCGGTGCCGGTACCGCTTGCGTACGAGACGAGGGTGTAGTTGGAGCCGGCGGCAGTTCCCATGGCCTGGATGACATAGGGGGCTTGCATGCCGGTTACGTCGATGGCGTAGGAGCCGTCGCTGCCGATGACGGCAGTTCTCACCTTGGCCGGTTTCGAGGAGTCCTTGAGGTTTACCTGGCCAGCCAGGGTGGCGCCTACGGAGGCGACGCCGGACACGACCTG
Organism: Geobacteraceae bacterium; assembly: GCA_036518575.1. GTDB lineage: Bacteria > Desulfobacterota > Desulfuromonadia > Geobacterales > Geobacteraceae > DATDMX01. The sequence continues at coordinate 4,037 of DATDMX010000043.1, forward strand.
GGACGACACTCCGCCACCGCCGCCACAGCCGCCGAGCAAAAGCCCGAATGACATGAGCGCGACGGTAGAGATAGCCGTGATCGTTCTTTTCATAAGTCTATTCATTCTTTCTCCTTACCTTTGCGCTGCTTGGTGCAGCGCCACGTGCTTATTCTTCGGACATCCCGCTGCCCGTCGGGGGATGGACCGACAATTCCCGCGTTTCGCCGCCGCCGGTTTACGGGCACAAAAATACCGGGGCCGAAATCTGCGTGATATTTCGGCAACCCGGCTGTCTGCGTGAGACCCTGTAGGCTTTCCGCCCCATCCTCGCGGATGGTTTAGTATTGTCGTGTACCACAGATGCTGCTGCTCATGCCGACGTGCCCGATGGCGCACTGCGGCATGAATCGTCGCCTCTTCAGGCTCCTGCCTCAACACCTCCTTTGGTTTGATTGATTTTTCGCACGAAAAAAGCCGGGACCGATATCAGAAAGATATTTCGGTGACCCGGCTGTCTGCGTGAGACCCTGTAGGCTTTCCGCCCCATCCTCGCGGATGGTTTAGTATTGTCGTGTATCCACTGCGTGGGAATTGACGTCCCTTTTTTGCTCGCTAATGAACCTTAGCGAAAAGGGGTTTGAAGTGTCAATACAAAAAAAATTCATAAAAGTGACATTCAGCTGTCAACGCGGTCTCACGGTAGGATCGGAGGAGGCGGGGGATATAATCGCGTTGCTATTTGCTCCCTTTCGAGCCGAAGAGAGCCTTGATTCCCTTCTCGCCGAGATCGACGATCCCTTTGCCCACGCCCGTAATGGTGGGAGCGCCGAGTTTTGATGCCAGGGCTGCCGTGATCTGGTTTGCCAGCGACTGCTTGACGGCGAAGCGGGGATTGTCGAGATTGCCCTTCACGGCAAAGACGACGGAGAGGTCATCCTTGCTGTCGGACATGAGTTTGAGAAGTCCCGTGGCGGGAACCCCCAGAAACACGCCCCTGGCACCCGAAAGGTCGAGGGACAGCCCCTTGAGGCGCAGCGTGCCCGGAGCATTGAGATTTCGTTGGTTGATGGTGATGGTGGCGGCAGCGAAGAGTTTTCCCGCCGTCACGTCGAGATCGCCCGGCTTGAGGAAGTAAGGGCGGTAGCGGGTGAGGTCGAGGTCGGCAATGTCGAGCTTCAAGTGAGCGTCCAGTCCCTTGGGGACCAGATCTCCTCTGAGGGTCAAAGTCCCTCCCCCCTTGCTCCTGAGATCGAGGCGCACGGTCATCGGTCGGGTGGAAAAGGGTATGTCCACGGCTCCCGCCCGGAAAGACACCTTCTGGAGTGAAACCAGGTGGTAGTGTTCGCGGGGGTTGCTGAGCCCTATTCGCCCTTTGCGTCCG
>DATDMX010000044.1:0-4003 GCA_036518575.1 Geobacteraceae bacterium
CATGACGAACAGCGGCCGTCTCGGGACATACCTTCCTCTCCTCGTTCTTCTCGCGCTCGCGTTTGTCGTCTATGCGGGTAGCTTCGGTCACGATTTTCTTCCCAACTGGGACGACTACCCCTACGTGCTGGAAAACGAAACCATCCGCGGCTTCACTCTCCAGCACCTGCGCGACGCCTTCAGCTCGTATTTCGTCGGCAATTACGCACCTGTCCACATCATTTCCTACATGGTCGATTATGCCCTGTGGGAACTCAACCCGGCAGGATACGTGGCGGGAAACATCCTTCTTCACGCGTTAAGTGGCCTCCTCTTCTTCAGACTCCTCGTAAGGGTGGGGCAGACGCCCGCCATGGCCTTCGTCGCCGCGGCCATCTTTCTCGTTCATCCCGTGCAGGTGGAGTCGGTGGCCTGGATCTCCCAGCGTAAGAACGTACTGGCCATGTTCTTTTTTCTCGTCGCCTTTCACGAGTACCTCTCCTGCCGGGAAGGAAGGGCTGCGCGGGGAAGCCACTATTTCGCCTCGCTCGCCGCTCTTGCGGCGGCGCTCCTCAGTAAGTCAGTGGCCGTTATTTTTCCGGCTGTCGTCTTCCTTTATGACCTCTCGTTTCCCGGCGAGGAAAAACGCCGGCCCGGGCTGGTCGACAAGGTCCCCTACCTCGTCGTGGCGGCGGTCGTGGCCGGCCTCGCTTTCCTGAGCCAGGACGAGCAGGTGGGGGGTGGCAGACGCGAGTACCCCGGCGGAAGCCCGCTGGCAACGTTCTACACCATGCTGACCGTCCTGCCGGCCTATGTCCGCGATTGCTTTGTCCCCACGGGTCTTAGTCCCTACTACACTGTCGCCGTGAGACAGGCACCCGGTGCGGCCGTCATCCTCGCCTTCATCTTCGCTCTCCTTCTTGCCGCCGTAGGCGTGTTCCTATGGCGCAAGGAGCGGAGCCTCTTTTTTTTCTACATGCTCTTTTCCATTGGCCTCTTGCCCGTTTCCCAGATAGTACCCCTTATTCCCCTCAAGAACGATCGCTACCTCTATTTCCCCCTTCTCGGTTTCACGGGACTTATGGGCGGCATACTTTCCCGCCTCTGGCTGAGATACGAGAGGCGACGGCTTGCCCTCGCCCTCCTTTCGGTTTTTGTCATCACGTCCCTGAGTATCCTCTCGTGGCGGCAGGCATCCATCTGGAGAGACGACCTGACTCTCTGGGAGCATGCGGTGAAGCTGGATCCTGACAACGAGGTGGCGTGGCTGCTGCTGATGAAGGGGTACACCCGGCGGGGAAACGGGGCCGCCGCTGCGGCTGCTCATGAGCACTACCTCGAGTTGCGGGACAAGAACGGCCCGCCGCGAGGATGGGAGAAGGAATAAACATGCTGGGCCTGTTGCTGCGGTAAGAGGGAGAAGTTTTCCTCAACATCCTGATTCCACGTAATTTTCTTTGTTTTTCCCTGTCCGGTCTGCTAGAATCCCGACAACCTTCCAAAGACACCGTGAATCCGTCAAAAACCGGGAACCACTGACGGCAGCACTCCTCAGAAGCCCGCCATTCTGCCGTGCGTTGCTGTTTCTCCAAGAGGTCGCCATGAAGAGGCTCAGGCATGTGCCACTGGTAGTATCGTCTACGTACGCAGTTGCCGGTGCCCTGTGGATCTATTTCTCCAGCAGGGTACTCGCCAGCCTGGTCCCATCCGCCGCCGGCAGAACATTCTGGGAGACGGTGAAGGGGTGGGGCTTCATCGTTGTGACAACGGTCCTCCTCTATCTTCTCCTCTGGGCGTACGTCCGCAAGATCCTGGGAGCTGAGAAGGAACTGGCAGCGGAGAAGGACGAGTGCCGGGCGGCCAGGGAGGCACTGGAAGAGTCGGAAGCGCAGTTTTCCCTCATGTTCGCCAAGCACAGTGCCATCATGTACCTCGTCGATCCCGACAGCCTGTCCATTATCGAGGTGAACGAAGCAGCGCGGGCCTTCTATGGATATACGGCTGCAGAGTTCGCGGAGCTGCGTCTTACGGCCCTTGACACGGCGCGAGACGTCGAGGTTCAGGCGTTCGCCCGCGAGGCACTGCGCGGCGGTGAGAAGCTGCGCGTGGCCAAGCATCGTCTGGCTGGCGGCGAGGTGAGAGCGGTGGAGATAAGGGTGACGCCGATCCATCTCACGAGGCGGGAGTTCTTATTCGTCATTGCCACCGACATCACCGAACGTGAGAAGGCTGACCAGGAGATGAAGGAGGCTCTGTCGCTCCTCGCCGCCACACTGGAGGCGACGGCAGACGGCATCTTCGTCCGGGATCCGGCGGGGAGAATCGTCATCTGTAACCGGAAGTTTGCCACCATGTGGCGGTTGCCCGAAACGATTCTCGCCACGCAGAACGACCGTCAGCTTCGTCTTTTCGTCCTCGACCAGCTGAAAGATCCGGATCGGTTTCTGGAGATCACCGAAGCTTCCTACGCCCATGGCGACAGCGAGAGCTGCGACATCATCGAGTTCAAGGACGGCCGGGTATTCGAGCGCGTCTCCAAACCGCAGGTCGTGGGGGAGATTGTCGTCGGCCGGGTCATCAGCTACCGCGACATCACCGAGAGGCGAAGCCTTGAGTCACAGCTGCGCCAGTCCCAGAAGCTTGAAGCCATCGGTACCCTGGCGGGGGGAATCGCCCACGACTTCAACAATCTCCTCACCGCCATCGTCGGCTACGCTACCCTCATGCAGATGCGGATGGAAGAGGAAAATCCCCTGCGCCACCAGGTGAACCAGATTCTTGCCGCCACCGACCGGGCCGCCGCGCTTACCAAGAGCCTGCTGGCCTACAGCCGCAGGCAGGTGAGCGACCCCGCTCCGGTAGACCTTAACGCGATCATCCGCGAGATCGAGGCGTTGCTGCTGCGACTTCTGCCCGCGAACATCGTGTGCCGGCAGGAGCTTGCCGACGTGCCCCTCACCATTCTTGCCGATGCCGGCCAGCTGGAACAGGCGCTCATGAATCTCACCGTCAATGCGCGCGATGCCATGCCCTCGGGCGGGGAGTTGGTCGTCAGCACCGAGGAGTTCAGTATGAATGCGGCGTACATCGCCATTCATGGCTACGGAAAGCCGGGACGCTATGCGCTCCTCTCCGTGACCGACTCGGGTAGCGGCATGGACGAAGACACCCGGGAGCGCATCTTCGAGCCCTTCTTCACCACCAAGGAGACCGGCAAGGGGACGGGACTCGGGCTCGCCATGGTCTACAATATCGTCAAACAGCACGGTGGCTTCATCAGCGTGGCGAGCGAACCCGGCACGGGCACGACCTTTCGCATCTATCTCCCCCTCATGGAAACTGCAGTGCGGCTTGCCGAGAGCCGGGACACTCGTCCCGTAGCGGAGGGGAGTGAGACTATCCTCGTCATGGAAGACGATGAGCCGGTCCGGCAGCTCCTGAGGGATGTCCTGGAGAGCAACGGCTATGCCGTCATCGAGGCGGTGGACGGCGTGGACGGGGTGGAAAAGTTTGCCAGGCACAAGGACGAGATTCACCTCGTCCTCACCGATATCATGATGCCGCACAAGAGCGGCTGTGCGGCTTACGAGGAGATACGGAGCATGGGTACGGACGTGCGGACAATCTTCATGACCGGCTATTCTGCCGCACTGAGGGAGACGATTGTCGGGCAGGGAGACATGGTGCTCACGAAGCCGGTGCTGCCGAAGGCGCTCCTGGCGAAGGTTCGGGCGGTGCTCGATGGGGATGTCACCGCAACGTGAGCGGGCAGAGGGTATTAGAAACGACAAGAGGCGATGGTATCCCATCGCCTCTTGTCGTTCATGGTCACGGGGAAGTGCCTCAGGACTGGAGGTACTCGCCGATCTTGGCAGCTAGCGTGCGGTAGATCCGTTCGCATTCTTTCTCGTCTTTTTCAAGGAGCGTGACGCGGAATCCCTGCAGCGGAGTGGAGAAAGAGGAGAGAGGGACGATACAGATGCCCGTGTGGGCAAGGATGTAGTAGACGAACCGCTTGTCGGGG
>DATDMX010000045.1:0-2264 GCA_036518575.1 Geobacteraceae bacterium
GTAGGCTTCGGTGCGGTAGTGGCGATAGACCGTGTCGTCCACGAGGTAGGCCTTGTCCGCCCCGTAGGCGAAGGACTCATGGCAGAGCGCCTCGACGTTCTCGCCGATGACAAGCGCCGCCAGCTCCACCCCCAGGGCAGCGGCCAGCTCGCGTCCTTTGCCCAGAAGCTCCCAAGAGACCTTGGCCGCTTCGCCTTCGGTCTGCTCGATGAAGACCCACACGCCCCGGTAGGCGGAGAGTTTCTTCGCCAGGGCCGCCGCCTCTTCGTCCACTTCCTCGACGACAGGGGCACCTTGCGCCGCCAGTTCGTCGAGGATCTTTTGTTCCTCGGGGGTGAAGAACATCTCGATCGCCTGCGCCGGGCAGACTTTCACGCACTTCACGCAGCCGATGCATTTCTCCAGGTCGATGATGGGCTCGCCCGCTTCGTTCATCTCGACGGCGTTCACCGGGCACGCGCTCTGGCAACGCGCTCCGCAGGCAATGCATTTGCCCTCCAGCACGCACGCCTTGCCGCGCGGTTTCTTGATCGGTTTCTTCACTTCGGTCATGGGGTATCCTTGTCCTTGGTATGGTGGAAAGCGACACGACGCCACATTTTATAACATTCGTTTTAAAGCAGCGTATATACCGCAGGCCCAAAAAAATTTCTTTGCGGTCCGGGAGTTAGCGGTGTTACAGCGCCAGTAGATCCTTCGACAGCAGCTTGTCGATCAGGAGATTGGCCGTCCCCTCCGGGTCGTTCACGCCGTCGCCGATGATCTCACCCTTGTCCCGCTCGGGTGAGAAGATCCGGCTGACCCATGTGGGCGAGCCCTTCAAGCCGATGGTCTGCTCGTCGAGCGCCAGGACTTCGTTGTTCCACACCTGGACGCGCGCCCCTTCGGAGGCGAGCCGCATGGGCACGGTCGGGTAGCGCGGCCGGTTGAGCTCGCGCACCACGGTGATCATGGCCGGGAGCGGCGCTTCCACGATCTCGTGTCGCCCTTCGAGCTTTCGCCTCACCCGCACCCGCCGCTTCACGAGGTCCAACTCTTCGATCCGGTCCACGAGCGTCAGTTGCGTGTAGCCAAGCCGCGTCGCGATCCCCGGCCCCACCTGCGCCGTATCCCCGTCGATGGTCTGCTTACCACAGATGACGAGCCCCACTTCTTCTTCCGTGTTCAGGAGCCGGATCGCCGCCGACAAGACGTTACTCGTGGCCAACGTGTCCGCCCCGCCAAAGCAGCGGTCCGAGAGGAGGATCGCCTCGTCCACGCCGAGCGAAAGCGCCTTCCTCAGTGTCGCCTCCGCATTGGGCGGCCCCATGGAGAGCGCCGCCACCCGCACCCCGAAGCGGTCCTTCAGCTTCAGCCCCGCTTCCAGCGCATGGGTGTCGTAGGGATTGACGATGAACGGGATGCCTTCCCGAACCAGCGTGTTCGTCACCGGATCGATCTGCACCTGCGTCGTGTCCGGGACCTGCTTGATACAGGCTACTACCAGCATGGATACCTCACTTAAAGCTTACCTTTACGTAAAATGTTAAGCGTGATTAAAAAAATACCCTTTCAAAAAGGGTCATGAGCCTCAGCCCAGGTAACGGGGCAAAAGCGTTTCACTGGGATAACTTCTGATAGAATCGGATACTATTCGAATTTAACGTCAGAACAAAAGCCCTTAAATCCGCCCTTATCCGGATGTTATCGGATGTGATCCGCGTGCTGCTTTTGACTATCCCAGCCGAACCGGTGGTGTAGTGTAGCCGGTGCATGTGCCGAGGAGTTTCTCGTGGATGGTGTCGAGCATGTCTCGCTCGTCGTTGATCCCCGCACTGGCCCTGACGTTCATGGCCAGGGGGAGAAGGCCCAGGAGGAGATTGCGGATGTTGCCGCATCCCGCCCCGCCACCCAGAACCTCCATGAGTTTGCGGTTGAGCCCCTTGCCGATGGTGAACCCCACGAGACCGTCCAGGCGCTCGGCCACGTTGCGGCAGTCGAGGGTCGGCGACTTGCGGACGTCGACGCCGGCCGCGGTGATGGTGAGCGTGTCGAGGTCGGCTACCACCCTGACCTCGATGTCGTGGAAGCGGTCCCGCAGGAGGGCGGTCAGGCTCACCTGGCCGTCCTCCCGTTTCAGGGCCCGGTAGGAGATGTCCCGCTGGAAATCTTCCATGCTGTTCAACTGCATCAAGCCGTTCCTACCCCTTCTTCACCTTGGGGATGAAAATCTGCTCCGGGTCGAGCACCTCGTGAATGAGGTGGAGTTCCTCCCGGGTCGGGGG
>DATDMX010000046.1:0-5643 GCA_036518575.1 Geobacteraceae bacterium
GCCGGAGTTGAACGGGTAGTAGGTCCAGGCGGAGTCATACTTGCCGCTGTTGAGGACTTCCTTGACCTTAAGGGCGCGCCCTTTCAGCACCTGGAACTTCTCTTCCTTCTGCTCGAGGAATTTCGGGGAGCGGAGCGCCTCGATGGCAAAGGTCTGGGAGGGGTGGGGGCAGTTGGAGATCCGGGCGCGGATGATCCCCATGGCCTTCTTCTCCAGGGCGGTCATGACCCGGGGGTTGTCGAAGCTGTTGCCGTCGGCGAAGGTGATGAAGCCGGTTCGGAAGCCCCAGACGAACTCTTCCTTGGTGGCGCCGTCCAGCTTGACCGCCAGGATGCGCGGGTGGAGGTTGGCGAGCTTGCCGAAGAGCGACTCCTTCATGCTCTCCTCGTAGAAGAGCCCGAAATAGGCGTCATCGGTGACGGCGACGACGTTGCAGCCGCTCTCGGCGACCTCCTTGATGGCGGCAACGATGGCGTTGCCTTCGGCGACGGTCGGGGTGTAGCCGCTCGGGTTGTTGGGGAAGTTCAGGATGACAATGGCTTTCCCCTTTTCCTCGGCGCTGTTTTTCAACTCGGCCTTGAAGGCGTCCACGTCATAGCCGCCGGCCACGGTGAAGGTCGGGAATTTCCGCATGACGGCGCCGGAGCAGGTGCCGAAGGTGAGGTTGTAGTTCCCCCAAAGCATGTCCGGCAGGATCACGTGGTCACCTGTGTCGACGAACATGTCGGCAACGATGGAGAGGCCGTGGGTGAGGGCGTTGGTGACGATCGGGTTGCTGAAGTGTTTCCCCTGCTGGCTCGGGTTCTCCCGCAGCTGCTTCTCCCGCCACAACGCCCGCAGTTCGGGTTTGCCGGCCGGCGGCGCATAGGGGAAGATATCCTTCGGGTCAAAGGCGGTCAGCTTCTCCTGGATGCACTGCAGGTACATGGGACCGCCCTTTTCGGTGGCGATGCCGATGGTGGCGTTGAATTTGTGAGCCTTTTCCTTGGCTTCGGCCGACTGGGTCAGAATCCCCTTGGGGAAGAAAAGGTTCTTGCCCAGGTCGGACAGCATCTCAAGAACATAAGGGTTACTCTGACTGAGCATCTCGTTGAGTTCTGCAGCTAACGGATTCATACGGGTCTCCTTGTTATGGGTGTTTGAACTTGTCGGCAAGAGCCTGTTTGACGAGCGGCGGCACCAGTCCGTCCACCGGGCCGTTCAGGGAACTGACCTCCTTGACGATGGAGGAGGAGAGGTAACTGTAGGGAACCGACGTCATCATGAACAGAGTTTCAACCTCGGTGGAGATGCCCCGGTTCATCTGGGCGATCTGGAATTCGTACTCGAAATCGGAGACGGCCCGCAACCCCCTGATGATGACGGTTGCCTGCTGAGAGAGGACATAATCAACGAGCAGGCCGTCGAAGGTATCCACCTTGGCGCGCTCATTGTCGGCCACAACCTCACGGATGAGATCAACCCGCTCCTCGATGGAAAAGAGGGCGTTCTTGGCCGAATTTCGGGCCACGGCGATGATGACCTCATCGAATATTCGCAGTCCGCGCCGGATGATGTCGAGGTGTCCGTAGGTAATGGGGTCGAACGAGCCCGGATAGACGGCCTTCTTTCGGGGCATGGTTTATCCTTCTCCGTCAAAGCTGAGGAAAAGTACGGCCGTATCTCCGTACACTCTCCGGTCGAATACCTGCAAACGCCCAAAAGCCGGCGGCAAAGTCTCGCGCGAGGAGACCTCCGCAACCACCACGGCGCCGTCGGCCAGAAGCCTCGACGTCGCCAGATACTCAAGCACCTTCTCCGTCAGACCCTTTGTGTAGGGCGGGTCAAGAAACACGAGGGAAAACGTATCCCCCCGGCTCTCGCTGGATTTTAGGGCCGTGAGTGCTTCCCGCGCCACCACCGTTGCCCGCGAGGAAAGCCCGAGTTCGGCCAGATTGTGCGTTATGAGCTTGACGGCATCCCGGGAGTTGTCCACGAAAACCGCGTCACGTGCCCCGCGGCTCAGTGCCTCGATCCCGAGGCTGCCGGCGCCGGCAAAGACATCGAGCACCCGATGCCCATCAAAGCTCCCCACAATGCCGGTGAGGATATTGAAGAGCGCCTCCTTGACACGGTCGGCAGTCGGACGAATCGCCCGGTCCCGAGGCGGCGAGAGGCGACGCCCACCGGCACTCCCACCTATGACGCGCACGGTGCGTCTTCGAGCGCTTTGGCGAGCTTGCTCGCGCTTCCCTTGGCGCCGAAGGCCGTCAGGAATTCCTTTGCTTCCCGATAGGCCATGTCATGAATCTGCCGGCAGCATTCCTCGGGAATGGCGTCGATCTGCTCTTTAAAGACATTGGTCGCGTACTTGAGATCGCGCTTGTTTTCCCGGGCCCATTGGCGCATGGCATCCATCAGGTCGAGGGGGAGACCGGCGTGGGCAACGTTTTGCCACAACGTGCCGATGTTTCCCTTCCTGATGCCATAATCGGCGAGTTTTCCCACGATACGCAGCGGTGTCCCGGTTATGCCGTGCTGGACGAGCCCCGCCACCCCGTATCCCCGTGCCACCCGGTACAGCTCGCCGGTTCGCTCCAGGTCAATCCGGATCATCTCACCGTCGAGGTAATTGCCACTCTTGGAACCGTTATCGATGGCAAGAAGCTGCGGCTGTACACCGTATGATGCGAGGCCGGCCAGGAACTCCTCGGTCTCTTCGACAGTGGTGAGATTGGAATCACACCCAACTGGTTTGACCTCACCCAGTTCCACCTCCAGCGAAAAACCGGCCGCGACGATGGGAGCGGCAAGCTCGCCCACGATACGGATATTGTCGGCAACGGGGTTGAAGGATGCATCGATGGCAAAGGAGGTGTAGCCGGCAGTGAGTTCCGCAGCAATAAGGGCTGCGGCAGCCGAGAGTTGGCCCTGCGAGGTGTCCTTAACGGTTATGTGGTCGGCGTGAATAACGAAAGGCTTGGTGAAACGACACTTCTCCGCGTACTCGACGACCGTCGAAAAGAATATCTCGGGGGTCTGGCCGGTATAGCCGCCGTCGAGCCCCCCTTCTGTCTGGGTCAGCTCGAAGGCTACCACGGCGTCGAGATCTTCGGCCGCCTTCATGATGCCCGGGATAACGTGTTTGATGCGGGGATTGCACGCCATGACGATCGTCGGCTCATTCTTCAGAGGAATGAACACGTCACGGCCGTTGAGGAGACAGAGGGTGCTGGCGCTCCCGAGCTTTTCCCTGACCTTCTGCGGAACGTGTTTCAACAGAGACGTGAGCATCGTGTTTCCACCTTGGCGCAGCCCTGCGGGATTTGATAAAAAAGGCTTAGAAATCTAACATGATGCCCATCGCTAGTCAAGGGTATCTTTGCTATTGACACCCTTCACGGGGGAGGTTTTAATATTCAGGCACGAGGAGAATCCCCATGAGTAATGAATATCCGTCCGAGCGGCCCGATCTCGCCGCCTACGCTGCCAGAAGTATCACCAGCCGTGGCAGAAAACACCACGAAGAACTGCGCGACAACCGACCCGCTTTCGAGCGCGACCGTGACCGGATCATTCACTGCGCCGCTTTCAGGCGCCTTGAGTACAAGACCCAGGTATTCGTGAACCACGAAGGCGACTACTACCGGACGCGCCTGACCCATTCCCTCGAAGTGGCCCAGATCGGCAAGGCCATCGCACGAAGACTCTGCCTCAACGAGGAACTTACCGAGGCCCTGGCCCTCGCCCACGACCTTGGCCATACGCCGTTCGGGCATACCGGTGAGGAGGTACTGAACCGCCTCATGGAGGGGCATGGCGGCTTCGAACATAATCTGCAGTCATTTCGCATGGTGGACGAACTCGAAGAACGCTACCCGGGCTTCAACGGCCTCAATCTGTCTTGGGAAGTGCGTGAGGGCATCATCAAGCACTCCTCCCCCTACGACCGGCCTGCGGGAATCATCAGCGACTTTCGTCCCGGCATCGTCCCATCCCTTGAAGCGCAACTCATCAATTTCGCCGATGAGGTCGCGTACAACAATCACGACATCGACGACGGTCTGAAATCCGGTTACATTACGCTGGCCCAGCTGCAAAAAGTTGAATTATGGCATGAGGTTTTTGAAAGCGTCAGCGCACGCTATCCCGGTATCGATCAGGACAGGAAAACGTACCAGACCATTAGCGCCCTGATCGGCCTCTACATCAAGGATCTCACCGATACCACCCTCCTCAACCTCGAAGCGAATCAGGTGAAGACGGTGGACGATCTCACCCGCGCCAATCGTCAGATGGTTTCTTTCAGTCCGGAACTTGCCAGAAAAAACCGCGAGCTGAAGTACTTCCTCATGACAAACCTCTACCGTCACTTCAAGGTGGAGCGGATGCGGGTCAAGGCGGAGCGTTACATTACCGAGCTCTTTTCCACCTACCTGAAGCACCCGACGCTCCTCCCGCGCAAGTACCTCCAACGCATGGAAGAGAGCAGCAAAGAACGGGTCATCTGCGACTACATTGCCGGCATGACCGACCGCTTCGCCCTCGACGAGGTAAAACGCCTCTTCGAACCGTACGAAAGGGTCTGACCCGCATGCGGAACCATATCACCAGGAATGGAGTGAAGCCATGGGAAGGATTGTTCAGGTCGACAGGGAAGCCTGCATAAGCTGTGGTCTCTGTGTTTCCCTCGCCCCGGGCGTGTTCCGGTTCGAGGGAGGACGTTCCATGGCCTACAATCAGTCGGGCGCATCGGAGCAGAAGATTCAGGAGTGTATCGATGGTTGCCCGGTGGAAGCCATTTCCTGGGTCGAGGAACCTGACGACGAAGAGTAAGAATGGCTGCAGAACACTTTCGCGGAAATGAAAGAAGCGAAGCCGATGGCTTCGCTTCTTTCATTTCCGGATCTGCTTCGTGTGGAGGGAATCAGGCTTTCCCGCGCGGCAGTTCAATCTTCGCATCATCACCTTTACGGTAGAGGAGGATCGTTCTTCCCAGGATCTGGGCCACGTCTGCTCCGCAGGCAGCAGCCAGGGATTCGGCCACCTCATGGCGGTCCAGGAGGCAGCTTTCGAGAACCTTCACCTTGATCAGCTCGTGGCTCGCCAGAGCTTCCCCCGTCTCTTGAATGAGCGCCTCGCTCACCTCACCCTTCCCCACCATGATAATAGCCTTGAGGCTGTGCCCCAGCCCCCTCAGATACCGTTTCTGTTTTCCCGTAAGCATTTCGACCGCCTTCGCTATTGATGTACGTCACCGCATGCGTATACCACGGCAGGTGCCTCAAGGCAATGCCTTAATGAATCCAACCCTCAGGAGTAGCGGACTTCAACGCGGCCCAGATATTCGGCAAGTTCGGCAACGCACGCGCTGACTTCAGCAGGGGACGATTTCTCAGCGGCGTGCTCGATTCTTTGACCAATCTCCGAAATGGCATCAAAGCCGAAACCGCCCCCGGCACCCTTGAGATTGTGACCTATCACCTTGATCGCGGGGAAATTCCCCTCTGCCACCAAAGAGGTAATGGTCGATATATCCTTGCGGCGAAAATCGAACAAGTCAGGAATGATCTCCATGAGGTCCGGGTCGATCCTCACCACGATGCGCTCCCGTTCATTATCCATCGCTGTTCTCCCCTCTTGCATATTTGTCGATGCACCCAA
>DATDMX010000047.1:0-5026 GCA_036518575.1 Geobacteraceae bacterium
ACTCTGATGCTATTTTGCCTGGGCCTTGATCATCTCGATCTCCAGGGTGATGGTCACGTCGTCGCCAACCACGACGCCGCCGGTTTCGAGCCCCTTGTTCCAAAGGAGGCCGAAATCCTTGCGGTTGATCTGGGTGCTGGCCGTGGCGCCGCGGCGGATGTTCCCCCACGGGTCCTTGCTCTCCTGCGACGGCCCTTCCACATCGAGCACCACTTCGCGGGTTACGCCATGGAGCGTGAGATTACCCGTCACTTTGAGTCGGTCTTTCCCTGCCCTAGCCACCTTTTTGGACACGAAGGTCATGGTGGGATACTTGGCCACGTCGAAGAAATCGGGGCTACGCAGATGGGCGTCGCGCTTCTGGACGTTGGTGGTGATGGAATTGGTGTCGATCGTGACCTCCACCTTGGATTTCGTGATGTCCTTGTCATCGAGGGTGACGGAGCCGGAGTGTTTCTCGAAGTTACCCTTGACGTTGGATACCATGAGGTGGCGTACCTTGAAGCCGACGTTGGAGTGCTCGGGGTCGATGGTCCAGGTGGACGCCGCGGCGACGACGGGGAGTGCCAGGGCGACAAGTGTGGCGAGCGATGCGATGATGCGTTTCATGTTGGTTCTCCTTTTGTATGCGAGCGTTTTGATGTTAATTGGTTTGATGTTAAACTAATAGCACAAATTTTTTGCCGTCAACTCCCCCCTTTCGCAAGTCCCAACTTTTTGCTCAACGTGCCGAGCATGTGCTGTTCTTCTTCCGTAAGCACCGCCATTTCCGCGACGATAGCCGCCTCAACCCTGGCGTAGGCCCGTGCGATCAGCGAGGCCCCCTCTTCGGTGAGACGAACGGTCAGGTATCGCCGGTCCTCGCTGTCCCGCTCCCGGCGCACAAGGCCGCGCTTTTCCAGGTTGTCGATAACCAGGGTGATATTGCCGGTACTCTTGAGGATCTTGGCCGCAATGTCGCGCTGGCACAAGGGGCCCTTGTGGTAGAGGGCCTCCAGGACGCCGAACTGGCTGATGGTGAGGTCGAACGCCGCCATGGAACGATTCACCCGGCCCGTGACCGATTCCGCCGCGCGCATAAGTTTGGTGTAGGTGTTGAGGGCGAGGTATGTCGGGGTGTCTGTTGCTTTCATGGTCTTCTCTCGATACATTGATGTCATATCGTTTGATATCAAACTATATCTTTCGGGCTCCCCTGTCAAGAAAAATTCTGATGAGCGTCGATCTTCCGCCGATGCGTTCCTCTCAAAGGGGAGGTCAGGAGGGGGATGGGATAAAATAAGAAGGAGAGGGGGATTATGCTAACGGGAGACTGGCGCTCATCAGGAGGGAAATTATCGAAACAAGATGGACAGAGAATTGCAGTTGAATGGTTGCAAAGGCACGTGGTTGCCGAGATGCCAATGATATTGAATTTCATTGGATGGTGTGCCATACTGGGTATATGAAAAGAGGTGATAGGTATGAGATGCGACTACAAGGATGATTTCAAGGTCGATTACTCCGGGTCGCTGCGCATCACGAAAGGCGACGGCGTCGACCTCGTCGTGAACGAAAACGACATACCTGCCGGCGTCAAGGCGTCCCTTGATTCAGCAGTGCGCAGTAACAACTGCCACGAATTGAGGGCGGCCGCAAAAGGATTCACCGCCACCATCCAGGAAGCTTTCCGCAAAGAATAACGACTCGCTTCCTGGGGAGCTGTATCAGAGGGCCCGCGTAGTGCGGGCTTTTTTGTCGCCGGTTTCCTGAAAAGAGGAAAGCCCGCTTTTGGCGGGCTTTCTTGGTGGTGAGGGTCTTAAAGAAGCTGTTTTGCTGCCGCCAGCACCGCCCCATAATCGGGCTCCTGGGTCACTTCGGGGACGTGCTGGATGTAGCGGATGACGTTGGTGCGGTCCACGACGAAGATGGAGCGGGAGAGGAGTTTCAGCTCGTCGATGAGGACCCCGTAGGCGAGGCCGAAGGAGCGGTCGCGGTAGTCGGAGAGGGTCACCACCTTGTCGATCCCCGCCGCGCCGCACCATCTCTTCTGGGCAAAGGGCAGGTCGAGGCTGATGGTGAGGACAGCCACGTCCCCCGGCAGACTCGCGGCTTCCTGGTTGAAACGGCGCGTTTCGGTATCGCAGACCGGCGTGTCGAGCGAGGGGACGGCGCTGATAATCTTGACCTTTCCGGCGTAGCTCGCCAGGTTGACGGCCGCAAGCGCGTTGTCCACCACGGAAAAATCGGGGGCGACATCGCCCACTTTCAGCTCGGGACCGACGAGAGTGATGGGATTTCCTTTAAAGGTGACGTTCGGCATGGTTCCTCCTCGGTGAAATAATGTACAGGAGATTGTAGGCCATCCGGCGCGGAAAGCAAGCAGGCTTGGTCGCCTGGGAGTCTGGGGGTGTTCCGACAGGTCTGAAACCTTCCGGAAACGTGATAAAATAGACCTGCCGCAAGAGAGCGCGGCAAGGGAGGAACATGTCATGAGTGAAAAGATCACGCAAGGGTTCGGTCATTTTTTCAAGAGCTTGGCAGTCGGGGTCGCCATCTCCTCGGCAGGGGCGCTCCTGCTGGCATTCCTGGTGGTGGCGGTCCCCACTCCTGCCGCCGCCCAGGTTTCCGTCGGGTTCTCCATCTCGGTAAACATTCCCCCGCCACCGCTTCCCGTCTACGTTCAACCCCTCTGTCCCGGCCCTGACTATATCTGGACCCCCGGCTACTGGGCATGGGACCCGGATTATGGCTACTACTGGGTCCCGGGGACCTGGGTCCTGGCGCCCTACCCCGGCCTGCTCTGGACCCCCGGCTACTGGGGGTGGTACAACGGCGCTTATGTCTGGTACGACGGGTACTGGGGTCCGGTGGTCGGTTTCTACGGCGGCATCAACTACGGCTTCGGCTACAACGGCTACGGCTATTACGGCGGCTACTGGGACCATGGCCGGTTCTACTACAACCGTCGCGTCAACAACGTGGATGTGAGGCGCGTGACGACCATCTATACGCGGAGCATCCCGAGAAGTGTCACGACGCGACGGGTGAGCTTCAACGGCGGCCAGGGCGGTGTCACGTTGCGCCCCACGGCCGTTCAGCAAACGGCCCGGCAAAGGGGCACCGCGCCCATTGCTGCCCAGACGGAACACATCCAGGCGGCCCGCCATGATCCCAGGCTGAGGGCATCGGACAACCGTGGCCGTCCTGCCATCGCTGCCACCCCGAGGCCCGGTGCCTTCACTGCACCCGGCGTCGTTCGCGCCACCCGCGCAGGTGCACCCTACAAGCCGCAGCCCATGGGCCGCGCGGTGACCCAGCCTCATGAGGGAAGAGCACCGATGCCGGGTGGCCACGAAGAACGCCGGCCGGTCACGGTGCCCGGCCGCGAAGCCCCTGTGGCGCCAGGCGTGCACCCGGCCCCACCGCGGGGCGAGTATGAACGCCCCACCTACCGGCCGGTGGAGCCCCGGCGCGAGCAACCGGCACCGGGCATGATCCGTCAGCCGCAAGCGCCCGCCCCCGAACGGCAGATGCCGCGTATGGCGCCGCCGCAGGGCAGGCAGGAATTCGTCCCGGAACAGGGTCGACCGCAATTCGCACCGGAGCAGGGGAGGCCGCGGCCCCAGGGGGGCGAGCGGCGTGAAGAAGACCGGTTTCGCTGATGGCAAGGAGCCAGGCGACAACTGAGGGACCGGGGCGGGGCCGGCCCGCATGAGCAAGAGGATCGTCATCGTCGGCATGGGCTTTGGCGGGATCCGCACAGCGCGGGTCCTGGCGGGTTCGGGGCATGCGGTCGTGCTCGTGGACCGCAACAACTACCACCTGTTCCAGCCGCTCCTCTACCAGGTGGCGACTGCCGGGCTGGAACAGGAGTCCATTGCCCACTCGGTGCGCGCCATGGCCCGTCACTGGCCGGGAACGCGCTTTCATCTGGCCGAGGTGACGGGTGTGGACTTCGAAGCGCGGCAGCTCTTGACCGACGGCGGTCCCATTTCCTATGACTATCTCGTCATCGGTGCGGGAAGCGTCACGAACTATTTCGGCCTCGATTCCGTGGAGCGCCACTCCTTCGACCTCAAGGAGCTGACGGACGCGGAGACGCTGCGCAACCACATCCTCACGGCCTTCGAACGGGCGGTGAACGAGCCTGACCCAGCCCGGCAACGGGCGCTCATGACGTTCATCATCGTCGGCGGTGGTCCCACGGGGGTGGAGTTTGCCGGTGCGCTCATCGAGCTGGTCCATTTCGTTCTGGCCAAGGATTATCCCGAGCTGAGCACCCAGGCGGCGCGGGTAGTGCTCGTGGAGGCAAGCGACAGGCTCCTGGCGGCCATGCCGGAGGGGCTCCAGGACTACACGCTGAAGAAACTGCGGCGCATGTCGGTGGAGGTCGTTCTCCACGCCCGGGTGGTGGACGCCGAACCGGAGCGGGTCATCCTCCACGACGGCGCCGTCATTCCCGCCCATACGCTCTTCTGGTCGGCCGGGGTCAAGGCGGCAGCGCTCGCAACCGCCCTGGGCGTACCTTCGAAGCCGGGGGGAAGGATTCCCGTGGCGCCCGACCTGACCCTTGCCGGACATCCCGACGTGTACGTCATCGGCGACATGGCGTGGCTGGAGCAGGATGGCGCACCCCTTCCCATGACCGCGCCCGTCGCCATGCAGATGGGAATCTACGCGGGGCGCTCGATCCTGGCCCGGGAGGCGGGCACGCCCCTCCCGCCGTTCCGTTTTCGCGACAAGGGGAGCATGGCGACCATCGGCAAGAACGCCGCGGTGGCAAGCGCCTTTGGCCTTGAGTTCCGGGGGTATCCCGCCTGGCTCGTCTGGCTCATCCTGCATCTCTACTACCTCATCGGTTTTCGCAACCGTATCGTGGTCATGCTCAACTAGGTCTGGTACTACTGGTTCCACGAGCGGCAGGTGCGCCTCATCACCAGGCGGGAGAGTGGACAGGACGCAAAATCGGGCGATACCGCCTGAAGGTGTGTCGGGGCAAGATTTGCCCGGCCGGCTGCAGAATGGATCAATCGCATTATGGTGT
>DATDMX010000048.1:0-5119 GCA_036518575.1 Geobacteraceae bacterium
ACTGGGGGCCATCCGACGCCGCGCGCTCGGGATCGGGATGAACCTCGATAATGAGGCCATCGGCGCCGGCGGCCACGGCCGCACATGACATGGGAGCAACGTAGTGATAGTTGCCCGTGCCGTGAGACGGGTCAGCCACCACGGGGAGGTGAGTCTTTCCTTTCAGGACCGGAATGGCGGACAAGTCGAGGGTGTTGCGGGTGGCGGTCTCGAAGGTGCGAATCCCCCGCTCACAGAGGATGACGCTCTGGTTCCCCTCGCTCATGATGTATTCGGCACTCATGAGGAACTCCTGGATCGTCATGGCCATCCCGCGCTTCAGAAGAACTGGCTTGCGCAGCTGCCCCACCTTCTTCAGGAGGGCGAAGTTCTGGGCATTGCGGGCACCGATCTGGAGGATGTCGGCATACTCGGCCACGAGGTCGGCCGTCTCCGGATTGATCACCTCGGTGACAAAGGGAAGCCCCGTCTCGCTTCGCGCCTTGGCGAGGAATTTGAGCCCCTCCTCTTCCAGCCCCTGGAACGAATAGGGTGAGGTCCGCGGCTTGAACGCGCCGCCACGAAGGACCTTGGCTCCGCCTGCCTTGACGGCCCGGGCGGTTTCGATGATCTGGGCCTCGCTCTCCACCGAGCAGGGGCCGGCCATGACGATGATCTCGCTGCCACCGATCGCCACCGTATCGCTGATCCTGACGATGCTCGGCCCTTTCTTCACCTCCCTGGAGGCAAGCTTGTAGGGCTGAAGAATGGGCACGACGCTCTCGACTCCCTGCATCGACTGGAAGATCTCCTGGTCCTGCGCCCCCCGCTCGCCCCCCACGGCGCCGATCACGTCGCGGGTGGTGCCGTGAATGAGATGCGGTTTGTACCCAAGTTCCTTGATGCGCTTCGTCACCTCGTCCCTGTCCTGCTTCGTCGCCCCTGCTTTCATGACAATGATCATCCTTTCCTCCTTTGTGGCGCCGAAATGCAAAGGGCCGGAGAAGTATCCCCGGCCCTGAAAAAACGAAAGTGATGCATACAAAAAAGCCGGGGGTAGTTTTCCTGTCCACCCTCGGCTTTCGGTCTCTGTGTTTAGTAGCAGCGCTTCCTACTGCACACCTTTCCCCGGGGCGGACGGCCGAAAATAAAAGCCGCGCCAAAAGAAAAAGCCGTAGGTAAAATAGCCGCGTGTAATCATGGACGTATCTTGGATGATTTCGGAGAGGTTTGTCAAGGGAAAAGAACGGAATACCATCGCGAGATTGCAATCGGAGCAGTCACGGTATACTTGAAATGTGATTCGCATACTCGCATGAGGAAGAGCACGAGAGGACGCCATGGACACCACCATCGACATCGATTATCTCTTCACTTTCAGCGACGGCGCGGCTGCCGAGTTTCCCGTCAGCCTCGACCCGCAAACGCTCCTCCTCGTGCCCCGACGCGTGCAGACACCCCCCGCGTGGGCCGAACTCGAACGCCACCGCTGCAGCATCTGTCCCCTGCCACGGGATGCCGGCCGGTGGTGTCCCATTGCCGCCAACCTTGCCGACATCGTCGAGGAATTCAAGGAGTACTTTTCCACCGAAGAGGTGCATGTGACGGTGCGGACCGCCGAGCGGACCTATGCCAGGAGGAGTTCGCTCCAGGAGGGACTCAGTTCCCTCATCGGCATCATCATGGTCACGAGCGGCTGTCCGGTCATGGAGCGCCTCAAACCCATGGTCCGCTTCCACCTCCCCTTCGCCACACTGGAAGAAACCGAGTTTCGCATGATTTCCATGTACCTTGTCGCCCAGTACCTCAGGCAACAGCGCCGGCTCGTGCCGGATTGGGATCTTGTGGGGCTCAAA
Source organism: Geobacteraceae bacterium (assembly GCA_036518575.1). Taxonomy (GTDB): domain Bacteria; phylum Desulfobacterota; class Desulfuromonadia; order Geobacterales; family Geobacteraceae; genus DATDMX01. Next base: position 1,836 of record DATDMX010000048.1, read on the forward strand.
GGTATCTACGCCGATGTGGAGGTATTGAACCGCTCCTTTGCCGCCAGGCTCCACGACGCTGCCGAGAAGGATGCCAACATCAACGCGCTCGTGAAACTCGACTGCTTCGCCAAGACTATACCTCTCGCGGCCGCACGCCGGCTGCACAGCTTTGTGGCCGACTTCGCCTCCTATCTCACCTGAGAGCGGGTCGCGCCGTTTCGGTAGTACCTCATCCGGCAGGGTTCTCCAGATGGGGCGCAATGATGGCTGCCAGGCGCACCAGCGCGGCAAGGTTTCCCTGGGAAAAATCGGGACCGCAAGCCTCGCGCGCCTCTCCCTTGCGGGAGACCTGGATCACCCCCTTCACCACATCTCCCACTATCATCGGTACGCTCATGATTTTCTGAATCGGAATCTTTCCGGTGATGTCGAGGCGAAAACGCTCGAAGATGAAGACGTGGGGCGTCGTGGCAAAAGAATTGTCGACGCTGGCCTTGCGCTCGCTGGCCGTCTTGGCGACGAGGGAGTGGTGGGCGGAGAGGGGGACGGCACCGGCCGTGCGAAGCTTCTTCGGCCAAAGAAACCGGAGGCTTTCAAACGTCTCATCGAAGGCGAAGATGGCCACCTCGTCCTGCTTGACGTTGAACGCCTGCCAGAGGGCCTTGGCCGCGGTATCGAGCTTTTGATCCAGGGTCGGCAAAGCCGCCAGTCGCGCATCGAATTTCGTGTACAACTCCTCCAGGTCCATCGGTCCCCTCCTTGCGGTGACGGCGTTGCTGCGTGTAAGTTCTCATGCTTAAAGCATTAAATGAGCTGGCGTGTCAAGGAAGAGTTTCTCCGCCCGTGCGTGGGGAATGATCAGAAATGGCGGCCGAGGACCGCGGCGATCCGCACCAGTGCCTGGAGGTCATCGGCGGTGAAGTCGGGGCCGACAGTCTCCCTCGCCTCCCCTTTGCGGCCCACCTGAACCACCCCTCGCAGCTCGTCCCCCTGCGCCATGACAACGCTCATGACCTTCTGAACGGGGACCCGTCCCTCCTTGCGGGTGATGAAGTGCTCGAAGATGTGGAGGTGGCGCGTCGAAGCAAAGGCGTTGTCGACGACGGCCCCCTTGCCGAGTGCCGTATCCACCGCCAAGCAGTTGTGGGCGGAGAGGGGAATACTCCCGACGGTCCTGAGCGACCGGGGCCAGACGAAGACGAGGGAGGAGCGCTCCCGATCGAAGGAGAAGAAGGCCACCTCCTCGTCGCCGACGCCAAAGTACTCTCCCAGAGCCCCGGCGGCCACGGCTTGGCGCTCTCCGGGGGCATTCAGGGGAGCGAGACGGGCATCGAGATCGGCACAGAATTCATCCACGGTCATGGTCTGCCTCCTTGTTCGGTACGGAGCGCTCAGAGCATCTTGCGCAAAAACTGGCCGGTGTAGGAGCGGGTCACCCGCGCCACGTCCTCGGGGGCGCCGGTGGCGATCACCTCTCCCCCCCGGTCTCCCCCCTCGGGGCCGAGATCGATGAGAAAGTCGGCGGTCTTGATGACGTCCAGGTTGTGTTCGATGACGACCACCGTGTTCCCTCCCTCCACGAGTCGCTGCAGTACCTCGAGGAGCTTGGCGATATCGTGAAAGTGAAGCCCCGTGGTGGGCTCGTCGAGAATGTAGATGGTGCGGCCCGTGGCCCGCCGGGAGAGCTCCTTGGCGAGTTTCACCCGCTGCGCCTCCCCCCCCGAAAGGGTCGTGGCGGATTGCCCGAGCTTGATGTACCCAAGCCCCACCTCTTCCAGGGTCTGGAGCTTCTGCTTTATCTTCGGGATGTTCTCCATGAAACGCAGCCCCTCGGATACGGTCATGTCGAGAATGTCGGCGATGGATTTTCCCTTGTAGCGCACCTCGAGGGTCTCGCGGTTGTAGCGCGCCCCCTTGCAGACCTCGCACTCCACGTAGACGTCGGGAAGAAAATGCATCTCGATCTTGATGATGCCGTCCCCCGCGCACGCCTCACACCTTCCCCCCTTCACGTTGAAGGAGTAGCGCCCCGGCTTGTAGCCGCGCATCTTCGATTCGGGCAGCTGGGCAAAGAGGTCGCGCACGTCGGCGAAGATGCCGGTGTACGTAGCGGGGTTGGACCGGGGGGTGCGGCCGATGGGGGACTGGTCGATATTGATCACCTTGTCGAGCGCCTCCAGACCGCGGATGTCCTTTACCGCCCCGGCCTTCTCGCGGCTGCGGAAGAGGCGCTGGCAGAGCACCCGGTAGAGGGTATCGATGACAAGGGTCGACTTCCCCGAGCCGGAGACGCCGGTGATGCACGTCATGACACCCAGGGGAATCGCCACGTCGACGTTCTTGAGGTTGTTCTCCGTGGCGCCGACGATCTTCATGAAGCGCTGCGGCTTGCGCCGCTTCTGCGGCAGGGCGATAGCGAGCCGCCCCGAAAGGTACTTGCCGGTGAGCGATTCCGGGTGGGCAAGGATCTCGGCCGGCGTCCCCTCGGCCACCACCTCTCCCCCGTGCACACCGGCTCCGGGTCCCATGTCGATGACGTGGTCGGCTTCGAGGATGGTTTCTTCGTCGTGCTCCACCACGAGGACGGTGTTGCCGATGTCGCGCAGGTGCTTGAGGGTCTGGAGCAGCCGGGCGTTGTCGCGCTGATGGAGACCGATGGATGGCTCGTCGAGGATGTAGAGGACCCCCACGAGAGAGGAGCCGATCTGGGTGGCGAGCCTGATGCGTTGCCCCTCCCCGCCGGAAAGGGTGCCGGCGGTACGGTCGAGGGTGAGGTAGTCCAGGCCCACGTTCACGAGGAAGTTGAGGCGCTCCCGGATCTCCTTGAGGATGCGGCGGGCGATTTCCGCCTCCTTCTCCGAGAGGGAAAGTTCGCCAAAAAAGGCCAGGGCGTCCTTGATGGAGAATGCCGTCACCTCCTGAATGTTTCGCTCGGCCACCCGGACGAAAAGGGCCTCTTTTTTGAGGCGTGCCCCGTGACAGGTGGGGCACGGCATGACGTTCATGTATTTTTCCAGCTCCTCGCGCACCTGCTCAGATTCGCTCTCCCGGTGGCGCCGCTCCAGGTTGTTCAGCACCCCCTCGAACGCCTTCTGGTAGATGTGCCTTTGTCCCCCGTCGTCCTCCCACCAGAAATCGACCAGCTCGCCGCCGGAGCCGTTCAGCACCACCTCGCGCGCCTTTTTCGGCAGATCCTTGAAAGGGGTGCGCACATCGAAGCGGTACGCCCTGGCCAGCGCCTCCAGCGTCTGGTGGTACCAGCCGGAGAGCCGCTTTTCCCATGGAGCTATGGCTCCCTCGTG
>DATDMX010000049.1:0-3575 GCA_036518575.1 Geobacteraceae bacterium
GGTCCACGGTCCCGACTGGACCGTATCGCTCGTCACCGACGGCATCATCGCCGGCACCGGCAACGTCCTGGTCTTTGTCCCGGTGATCTTTGCCATGATGTTTTTCATCACCTTCCTGGAAGGGAGCGGCTACATGGCCAGGGCGGCCTTCGTCATGGACCGGGCCATGCACTCCATCGGCCTGCACGGCAAATCCTTCATCCCGATGCTGCTCGGTTTCGGCTGCAACGTACCGGCCATCTATGCCACCCGCACCCTGGAAAACCCGCGGGACAAGGCGCTCACCGGCCTTCTCATCCCCCTCATGTCGTGCGGGGCCAGGCTTCCGGTCTACGTGGTCTTCATCGGGGCCTTCTTCCCCACCCACGCCGGCACGGTCCTCTGGTCCCTCTACGTCATGGGGATCGCCCTCGCCATCATGATGGGCGTCATCTTCAAGAAGACCCTGTTCAAGGGGGAGGCGCCCATGTTCATCATGGAACTCCCTCCCTACCGGATGCCTTCGCTCCGCAGCCTCTGCCTCCACACCTGGGAAAAAGGGAAGCATTTCCTCGTCAAGGCCGGCACCTACATCCTCGCGGTCTCCGTCGTCGTCTGGTTCCTCCTCAACCTCCCCTGGGGCGTGCAGAACAAGAAGGACTCCTATCTCGGCAAGGTGGGGCAGGCCACCGCCCCCATCCTGGAGCCCCTCGGCTTCGGCAAATGGGAGGCCAGTTCGTCGCTCATCGCGGGTCTCATTGCCAAGGAAATCGTGGTGGGGACCATGGGAGAGATCTACGTGAAGAAAAGCGAGGAGAAGAAGTCAGCCCCTCCCCCCTTCATGGACGACCTCAAGGAGGCCGCTACCTCATTCGCCAAGGCTACCGGGGAGTCGTTTGCCAACGTCTTCGCCACGGCCGGGATCACGAGCATCTCCGCCACGGAATCGACAGACAAGGCGGCCGAACGGGCGCCGCTCAAGGAAGTCCTGAAGACGCAGTTCACGCCCCTTGCCGCCTATGCCTTCATCGTCTTCGTCCTTCTCTACATGCCGTGCGTGATCGCTTCGGTGGCGATGGTGCAGGAGTTCGGCACCTGGAAATGGTACGGGATAGCCTTTGCCTACCAGATGGTGCTCGCGTGGGGCATGGCGGCGCTGATCTTCCAGGGGGGGCGACTCCTCGGGCTGGGAGGTTGACATGAGTGCCAATGACATCGTATGGATGGTGCTGATCCTCGCAGGTACCGGCTGGCTCCTCTACCGCTCGCTCTGGAAGAAGCGGGGGCAGTGCCACGGCTGCAGCGGCGGCTGCTGCGACAAGAAGTAACAGGTGATAGCGCCGCTGAAACGCTTGTTTTTGCTGATGAGCGGGTAAAATAGAAATACGTCTGGTGTACGGAGGTCATAACCAATCATGAAGCATGTTATTCTTTTTCTCTTGTTTGTACTGACTACGCTCCCCTGTAGCGCTGCCTTCGCCCACGATGCGGGCGGCGCCATCCCCGGGAACGTGCCGAAGGAACACTGGGCCTGCAAGCAGATCGCGGAACTGGCGGCCAAGTACGACGCCCTCAAAAAACTCCCCGCCATGGAAATCCTCGGAAAGAAGGAACTGGCGTCCTCTTTTCTCTCCATCATGGAGAAGGTGTCGCAGAAATGCGACCTTGAGGGGAGTGAGGCGGTCCCGCGCGAGGACCTCGACCGGCTCGCGGCCCTCTACGAGGCCCTCAAGGTGGAGCTGGCCGAGTACGAAGGGTACCAGACGCGCCGGGAAGCCATCGAGCGGCTCCTCGTCAGGCCCGAAACGCCCGCCTTCCTCTACAAGGTGGGGCTCAACGGCTTTCTGCGGGGCGAAGGCACGGGAAACTTCCGGCTCACCGATTTCAGCTACGCTCCGGGCCACGCCGAGGGGCGCTTTCTCTACCGCGTGAAGCCCTACGCCTACTGGCACCCCGCCGAGTGGCTCGACGTCCATGCCGAGGGACAGGGGTACGGCTTTGCCGGCGGAAGCCAGGAGTACAACAAGGTCTCCCTCTACCAGGGGTTCGTGGAGGTGAAGCTTCCCGGGAGCGACCTTCTCGCCCTCAAGGGGGGTCGCCAGGAGTTCAGCTACGGGAGCACCTTCATCCTCGGTCCCGACTCCTTCTTTGACGGCCTTTCCTTCGACGCGGCACGGCTACGGGTGAAACCCGTCGATCCGCTCACCGTCGATCTCCTGGTGGGGGCCTATGCGACACCCTTCTCCGGCGGGGTCGAAGGAAACCTGGCCGGGGCGTACGCCACCTATTCCCTCGCGGAAGGGACCGCCGTCGAGGGGTACGTGTTCCGCGACTCGGGCTCCACTGACCATCACGTGGGCGAGTACCTCTCCATCTGGGGCGGGCGGTTCACCGGTAAGGCGGGAGATCTCACCGCGGAGTTCGAGCCGGTCTACGAAGGAGGACAGACCTTCAACACCGTCCGCGGGTCCAACGACCGCATCCACGCCTTCGGCGGCCATTTCGACACCACCCTGGAGACGGATCTGGCCGGCCACGACAACAAGCTCTTCCTGAGCTATGCCTACGGCTCGGGGAGCAGGGACGCGGCCACGGGCGTCTCGGGCGCCCGAGAGTTTCGCACCCCGAACAACGACAACTCGCTCGTGGGTGACATGAGCGTCGTGGGGGACATGTCGGGGGTGACCGTTGCCGGCCACCACGCCAGCGGCCTCCAGATCTACACGCTCGGCTGGGGGATCGACATCACCAAGCCGCTCAACTTCTCCGCCACCGGCCGCTACTTCCTCGCCAACTTCGTGGAGGACGGCTTCAGCAAGAAGATCGGCCTTGAGACCGACTTCACCCTTACCTGGACGGTGACCGACAACGTCACCCTCATCGCCGGCTACGACCGGTTCTTCACCGGCGGCTTTTTCCGCTCCGCCTCCGGAAGCGGGAAAGACATCGACTACGGCTACCTCATGGTGCAGTTCGATATCTCCAAGGTGAAGCCAAAGCTCAAGCCGTCCAAAAGCTAGTTTCAGGTTGACATCCCCGATGCTGACGGGCTACCCTTGTCCTGTCAGCATCGACTGGGGTGGTGTCATGCCGCACGCTCTGAAAAAACTCATTGCTTCTCTTCTCGTCGTCGTGACCGTCGTGGCGACGTCATTCTGTCTCTGCACGGAAGCCCATGCACGACACGCGGAGGGGATCCACGGGCAGGAAACTGGCGACGTTACGGTTGCGGCCGCCGTCGACCATTGTCCCTCCTGTCCGGAGAGCGAGCACACGGGAGCCGATCACTGCGATTGCGCGTGCTCCTGCCACCTGCCGGTGACCGTACAGCCGGTCCACATCCGGTTTTCCCCGGCAATCACCTTACTCATCGTTTCCGAGCCGTTCAACGCCCTCCCCGAAGTGTACCTACCCAAATTCGTTCCTCCGCAAAATCTCGCCTGACCCTCTAGAACCCGTCTTCGTACCGAAGCCCGAAGGGAGCAGTGCGTCTTCGCGCCGTCTCTCGTTCGGCCATCCGCTTAACCACTCATAGGGGAAAAGGAGGCAATTGTCTTGGTCCAGTGCATCTTTGTCACGGGAACGGCCTTGCTGTT
>DATDMX010000050.1:0-5162 GCA_036518575.1 Geobacteraceae bacterium
GCCATGGGGGTGAGCGTCACCGATGACGGCGATACCCTGAAGATCGAGGGTAAAGGGCTCCATGGCCTCGCGGAGCCGATTGACTGCCTCGACTGCGGCAATTCGGGCACCTCCATGCGGCTCATGACCGGTATCCTTGCCGGCCAGAAATTTTTCAGCATTCTCACCGGCGACCAGTACCTGCGTAATCGCCCCATGAAAAGGGTGGTGGAGCCTCTCGGCCGGATGGGTGCGTGCATCTACGGCCGCGCCGGCGGCGAGAAGGCCCCCCTGGCCATCGTCGGTCGGGAGCTTGCCGGCATAACGTACGAGAGCAAGGTGGCGAGCGCCCAGGTGAAGTCGGCCCTCATGCTGGCCGGCCTCTACGCCTCGGGTGAGACGGTGGTGAGGGAACCCCACCTCTCCCGTGACCATTCGGAGCGAATGCTCACGCACTTCGGCGCCGATGTGGAGACCTTTCCCGGCGGCGTGCGCGTGCGCGGCGGCCGGGAGCTGGAGGGCCGCGACATCGTGGTTCCCGGGGATATCTCCTCAGCGGCCTTCTTTCTCGTGGCGGCTTCCATCGTCCCCGGCTCCGAACTCCTCGTCAAGGGGGTGGGCGTGAATCCCACCCGCACCGGCATCATCGACATTCTCACCGCCATGGGGGCTTCCCTGGAGCTCCAGAACGAGCGGGAGGTTTCCGGCGAGCCGGTGGCCGACATCCTCGTGCGGTCGTCCCGCCTCAAGGGGATCGAGATCGGCGGTGACGTGGTGCCGCGGGCCATCGACGAGTTCCCCGTCATTGCCGTGGCGGCGGCTCTCGCCGAAGGGACGACGGTCGTGCGGGACGCAAAGGAGCTCAGGGTCAAGGAAACGGACCGTATCGCCGCGATGGCGGCAAATCTTCGCCGGGCCGGGGTGACGGTCGTGGAAACGGAAGACGGCATGGAGATAACGGGCGCGGAGCGCCTCGCGGGTGGAAGCTTCGAGAGCTTCGGCGACCATCGCATCGCCATGTCCATGCTCGTGGCCGGCCTCGTGGCCGACGGCACGACCACCGTCACGGACGTGGAGTGTATCGCCACCTCGTTTCCCGGCTTCATGGCACTCCTCAACGGGGTAGTGGTGCGGTGACGACTCAGGAACGACGTACCGCCGGCAAGCTCATCGTCGCCATTGACGGCCCCTCGGGGGCAGGCAAGAGCACCATTACGCGCATGCTGGCCGATCGGCTGGGATACATCTACATCGATACGGGCGCCATGTTCCGGGCTGTCGCCCTGGCGGTGCTGCGGGCCGGTGTCGACCCGGACGACGAGGCGGCGCTGGCCGCCATCTGTGGCGAGACCACCATCTCCTTTGCCCGCACCAACGGCTGCTGCAGCGTGCTTCTGAACGGCGAGGACGTGGCGGGGCTCATCCGCACGCCGGAAATAAGTCTTCTCACGTCGCGGGTGTCGGCGAAAAAGACGGTGCGGGAAATGCTTCTCCGAAGCCAGCGCCACATGGGGGAAGCGGGCGGCGTCATTCTCGAAGGACGGGACATCGGCACCGTTGTTTTTCCCGACGCGGAGGTGAAGTTTTTCCTCTCCGCCTCGGCCGAGGAGCGGGGCAAGCGGCGCTACCTGGAGCTCAAGGCGAAAGGTGTGGATGTTTCTCTCGAAACGACCATCGCCGAGGTCATCCAGCGGGACGAGCAGGACAGCGCGCGGGAACACGCCCCTCTCAGGAAAGCCGCCGACGCCGTGGTCGTCGACTCCACCGGGCTGTCCATCGAAGAGGTGCTGGCGCTCATGGAAGAAACAATCAAGGAGAGGCTCAAGAGTCTCTGAAGGATAGTCATGGAAATCATACTCGCCAAACAGGCCGGATTTTGCTTCGGCGTGAAACGGGCCACGCAGATGGCTTTCGAGGCCGCAGGCAAGCGGGGAAAGACCTTCACCCTCGGGCCTATCATCCATTCTCCCCAGGTAGTACAGCGCCTGGAGGAGATGGGCGTGAAAGTCCTGAAGGATATCGACACGCTCGATAACGGCACGATCATCATCCGCTCCCACGGGGTCACCTCGGAAGAAATCGAGGAGGCGGTGCGCAAGGAGTTGGAGATCGTCGACGCCACCTGTCCCTTCGTCAAGAAAGCCCAGGAACACGTGAAGAGCCTCTCGGAGGCCGGCTACAGCGTGGTCGTCGTGGGCGATGCCGACCACCCCGAAGTGCAGGGTATCGTTTCCTACGGCAAGGGCAAGGTCTACGTGGTCGGTTCCGGCGATGCGGCGGCCAAGCTTCCGCGCATGGGAAAGATCGGTGTCGTTGCCCAGACGACGCAGTCATTCGAGAACCTCCAGAACGTGGTGGTGGAGTGCCTCAAGAAGGGTGGGGAAATACGCGTTTTCCACACCATTTGCGACGCGACGGCAGTGCGGCAGGAGGAGGCCAAGGAGCTGGCCAGGCGCGTCGACTGCATGGTTGTTATCGGCGGGTACAACAGCGCCAACACCAAGCGCCTTGCCGAGGTCTGCGCCGAGCTGCAGCCGAAGACGTACCACATCGAGATCGCCGAGCAGCTGAGCCCCTCCTGGTTCGAGGGGGTCGACCGGGTCGGTGTCACCGCGGGAGCTTCGACTCCTAAGTGGCTCATCGACGAAGTGATGGAACGGATAGAGCAGATCAATAAAGACAAAATCTGTTGAATTTTTCAGGAAATGTGCTACTTTAGCTGACTGCATATACGAACATAATCAGGGGGTAGGGGTTAATGAGTGACGAAAAACGCATGAACAAACGCAGTGATGCGCCAATAAAGCGCTTTGCCGATATGGACGAGGAGCACGAGGGCTCTCACGGAGAGTTTGCCGAGCTGTTCCAGGACAGCCTCAAGGAGATGCAGATCGGTGACATCGTCAAAGGCGTTGTCGTGCAGATCAACCAGGACTTCGTCCTTGTGGACGTGGGACACAAGTCCGAGGGGTGCATCGCCGTCAACGAGTTTATCGACGAAAACGGCCAGATGACGGTAAAGGTGGGCGACGAGGTTAAGGTTCTCTTCGAGCGGGGCGAGAATGAGCGGGGCTATATCGTTCTCTCCAAGAAGAAGGCCGAATCGCACGTCGCGTGGGAAAAGATCGCGGAAGCCGGCGGCGAGGGCGGTACCATCGAAGGCAAGATCGTCGGCAAAGTCAAGGGTGGCCTCACGGTCGACATCGGCGTCCAGGCATTCCTTCCCGCCTCGCAGGTCGACGTCAGACCGGGCGGGAATCTCGACAAATATATCGGCCAGACCTTTACGTTCCGCATCCTCAAGATGAACCGGAAGCGGGGTAACATCGTTCTTTCCCGCCGGGTCATGCTGGAAGAAGAGCGGGAGCACTTGCGCAAGGACACCCTCGCTACCCTGGCCGAGGGGCAGGTTCTCGAAGGAATCGTGAAGAACATCACCGACTACGGTGCATTCGTGGATCTCGGCGGGCTTGACGGCCTTCTCCACATTACCGACATGTCCTGGGGGCGTCTCAGCCATCCCTCCGAGATGATCAAGGTCGGCGACCGTCTGACGGTCAAGGTTCTCAAGTACGACAGCGCCAAAGGGAAGATTTCGCTCGGCCTCAAGCAGACCATGCCCGACCCCTGGCTCACGGTGCAGGAGAAATACCCCATCGGTTCCCGCGTGCAGGGCAGGGTTGTCAGCCTCACCGATTACGGCTCCTTCATTTCTCTCGAGGATGGCGTGGAAGGACTGGTGCACATTTCGGAAATGTCGTGGACAAAGCGGATCCGCCACCCTTCCGAAATCCTGAAGGTAGGTGAAATCGTGGAAACGGTCGTGCTCGGTACGGACCTCGGCAATCGCCGCATTTCCCTCGGCCTCAAACAGACCGAGGTGAATCCCTGGACGGTTATCGGCGAGCGTTATCCCGTCGGAACCAAGATCGAAGGGCAGATCAAGAACATCACCGATTTCGGTGTTTTCATCGGTATCGAGGACGGGATCGACGGTCTCGTGCACGTTTCCGACATTTCCTGGACCAAGCGGATCAAGCATCCGGGGGAACTCTTCACCAAGGGGCAGACGGTTCAGGCCGTGGTGCTCAACATCGATGCCGAAAACGAGCGACTTTCCCTGGGGATCAAGCAACTCGTCCCCGACGTCTGGTCGGAAATTCCCGACAGGTATCGTCCCGGCACGCGGGTAAAAGGAAAGGTTTCGTCCGTGACCGATTTCGGGATCTTCCTTGAACTCGAAGAGGGCATCGAGGGCCTCGTGCATGTCTCCGAGTTGTCGGCGGAAAAACTTGCGACGCCCAAGGGTTTCGCCGAAGTGGGTGACGAACTGGAAGCCGTGGTCCTCAGCGTGGACAGCGGCGAGCGCAAGATCGCTCTTTCCGTGAAAGCGTTGCAGGCCGCCGCGGAAAAAGCCGAGCTTGAGGCTTTCATGGGGTCACAGCAGGAGGCGACCTCCAACCTGGGCGATCTCCTCAAGGAAGGGTTGAAGAAGAACGGCGACAAGTAGTCCCGCCTGCTGAGCTCCGATTGGCATGGCACAGGCAAGAACATACTGACTGAGGTGTGCAATGACGAAAAGTGAATTGGTTGAAAAAATGGTAGAAGCCCACTCCATGCTGACCCGCAAGGAAATGGAGATGGTTGTCAATACGGTATTCGATTCCATGACGGAAGCTCTGCAGAAGGGTGAAAAAGTGGAAATTCGCGGTTTCGGCAGCTTCACCATCCGTGAGCGCGAGGCGCGTGAAGCACGGAATCCGAAGAGTGGCGAGGTCGTCAGCATTCCTGCCAAGAAGACCCCCTTTTTCAAGACCGGCAAGGAGCTGCGCGAACGTGTGAACGATCTGTAGTAACGTGCCGCACGGGGGCAGGCGGGGAGTCTCTTGGAGGACTCTTTCCCGGGAAGGTTCCTGCGGGAGTCGACTTGGGCAACGGCGGGTGCGAGTAACGGGCCCCCAGTGGCATGTTCGACTCGTCGGTAGAGCAGGCCCGGATGGCGGAATTGGTAGACGCAAGGGACTTAAAATCCCTCGGCCGCAAGGCTGTGCCGGTTCGAGCCCGGCTCCGGGCACCACGTAATACCTGCTACATGAATTGAATAGATTGTTTGTTTCACGAGGAGCTTTATCACAGATAAAGCTCCTCGTGCTGTTTTTGGGCAGGAAGCAACTTAGCTAGCG
>DATDMX010000051.1:0-2746 GCA_036518575.1 Geobacteraceae bacterium
TGTTCGTCGGCGATGAGGATGGGCACTGCCACGTCCCAGAGGCCGTTTCTGCACTTGTACTGGACGTAGCTGCCGTCGTAGAGCTGGGACTTGATGTAGTCGTCACTTTGCCGGCACCGGGCCGCAGTGAGGGGCTGGACGCGGTGGAAGCGGGTGCAGATATCCTTCCAGCCGGTGGCGACGAGGATACTTCCGTCGGCGTCGATGATGCCGACGGGAATGGCCGTGGCTGCATGGAAGAGGTCCATCAGGCGTTGCAGGGCAGGTATGTCGATGAGTTCTGCCAGCTTGTAGGCCATGAATTGTCCCTTTCCGGGGCATTGGCGGTTATTTGACGGACACGAATGCTTGCGTCATGAGCCGCGTGAGGAGGAGGGCTCCGGGTGGGGAAAAGGGATGATTGCAGGAGCCGGCCGCAGGTCTTGGTACACAGCCAGACCGGTATCGTGCTGCAATAGTTTTGCCAAAGTTCATCGGTTAGGGGTAACCGTATCGTCACGGCGAGCCGTTATCGGGCCGGTAAGCTGTCCGGGGATTCGGCGAGGATACGTGCTCAAGGCTTCGCGTCTTTGCGGAAATATCCTGCCCAACAAAAAACGGCGAGGGTTCCCCTGCCGGAACACCTCCCCGTTTCAGTCCGCACTGACGTATCGTTCTGCTACGTGCCGGCCCCTTCGCCGAGGACCCCCATCACCCGGGCGAGGTTGACGCGGGCCACGAGGTAATCCCGCCGGGCCCGGGCGAGGTTTCCCCGCGCCTGGAGGAGGTTCAGCTCCGCGTCCTCCACTTCGAGCCGGATCTTGACGCCGAGCTCGTAGCCCTGCTCGGCCATGGCGAGAAGCCGTTCGGCCTGGGCCACCGTGCCGCCGAGGGCCGTAACGATCTCGTGTGACTCCCGCACGCCGTTCAGCGCGTCGCGGATTTCGAGGGAGATTTCTTCGGAAAGCCGCGCCTCGTCGATTTCCAGGGTGCGGCGCTGGCTTTCGGTCTGGGCCACTTTCCCCCGCGTCTTGAGGCCGTCGAAGAAAGGGAAGGTGAGGTAGACGCCGACATTCCATGCCATGCCGTCCCCGTGCTGGTCTCCCACTTCCAGCTGGCGCCAGCCGTACCCTCCCTTGAGGTCGAGGCGGGGCTTGTCGCCGGCGTTGTCGATGGTCACGAGCTCCTGGTAGATTTCCTTTTGCCAGTGGAGCTCAGCCAGCTCCGGGCGGCGTTTTCTCGCCACTGCCAGGGCCTCGTCGTAAGAGGGGAGGGTGGCCGCGGCCGAATCGAGCGTTCCCGCCACATCCACGTCCTCCTCGACGGCGAGCAGATAGCGCAGGCGGTCCCGGGAAGAGCGGAGCTGGTTCTCGGTGCGGATCGTTTCGGGCCGGGCGTTTTCCTTGGCAACGCGGGCGGCCAGCACGTCGTAGTCGGTGGCGACACCCGCGGCGTAGCGGCGCTCGGTCTCGTCGAGATGGCGCTGTTTCTGCTCCAGGTTCTGGAGCGCGATGGCGCGCTGCTCCCGGGCGAGAAGGACGTCGTAAAAGGCGGTCGTGACATCGCGTCGGGTATCCTGGCGCGACGTGCGCAGCCGTTCGTCGGCCGTGCGGTACCCCTTTTCGGCGGCACGGATGGCGGCTCCCACCTTCCCCCACGTGTAGAGCACCTGGGTCACGTCGATTTCGGCGTTGCGGGAATCCTGGCGGGTGGGGAAGAGGCCCCCGAGAAGAGCCTTCTGGCTGTCGTCCTGCTGCCGGGAGAGGAAGGCGTTGAGGGTCAACTGGGGCAGGGCCGCGGAGCGCTCCTCCACGTATTTCCCCTCCACCTGGCGGAAGAACTCGCGCGCCTTCAGGATGTCGCGGTTCCTGTCGTCGGCAAGCTCCAGCGCCTGTTCCAGGGAGAGGATGCGGGGCTCGGCGGCCTGTGCGGTTGAAACATCGAAAAATCCACCACGGAGACACGGAGACACGGAGAAAAACAGCAAGAAAGAGGCAGTAATGACTCGTAAGAACATGGCGTGCAAATCCTTATTTTTGGTAAGCTCTCTGTAAATCAAAGGTTTTCTCCCGCAGTTCTCCGTGACTCCGTGTCTCCGTGGTGGATTTTCAATTTGTCAGATCCCCGCCAACGCCGCTTAAGCCACGCGCCGAAGTCGTCCATGTAGGTGTACATGACCGGGACGACGAGAAGCGTCAGGAGCGAGGAGGTGAGAAGCCCGCCCACGACGGCCCGCGCCATGGGGGCCCGCATCTCGGCGCCGCTGCCGATGGCGAGGAAGAGGGGGAGCATGCCGAAGATCATGGCGAGCGTCGTCATGACGATGGGGCGAAGCCGTGTCCGCCCCGCCTCGATCACCGCCTGGCGGCGGGGGAGCCCGTCGCGGCGCTGGAGGATCTTGGCGTAGTCCACGAGGAGGATGGCATTCTTGGTCACGAGCCCCATGAGCATGATGAGGCCGATCAGGCTCATGATGTTGACCGTGTCGCCAGTGAGCTTCAGCATTCCCGCCATACCGACGATGGAGAGGGGGAGCGACAGCATGATGGCGAACGGCTCGAAGAACGACTCGAACTGGGCGGCCAAAATGAGGTAGACGAAGATGACCGCGAGGAGAAGCGACTCGCCCATATAGCCGAACGACTCGGCCATGTCCTCCGCCTCGCCGGAGAGGTCGATGGAGTAGCCGGGGGGCATGTTGATCCGTTTGGCGGCAGCCTCCACGTGCTTCGCCGCCGTGCCGATGGGAAGATTGTCGAGGTTGGCG
>DATDMX010000052.1:0-2402 GCA_036518575.1 Geobacteraceae bacterium
GGCCGTGTTACCGCCACCGGCGGGGACGAACTCCGCACCACAGCGGGCGACAAAACGCGGCTTATCGACATTAAGGGACGCCGGGTCGTCCCGGGGCTCAACGATTCCCATATCCACGTGATCCGCGGTGGCCTCAACTTCAACATGGAGCTGCGCTGGGACGGAGTACCGTCCCTCGCCACGGCCCTCGAGATGCTCCGCGACCAGGCGCGGCGCACCCCACCCCCCCAGTGGGTGCGAGTGATCGGCGGCTGGACCGAATTCCAGTTTGCCGAGCGGCGCATGCCGACCCTCGATGAGGTGAACCGGGCCGCACCCGACACGCCCGTTTTCATCCTCCACCTCTACGACCGGGCTATCGTGAACGGGGCGGCGCTCAGGGCCCTCGGCTATACCCGTGAGACCCCCGACCCGCCCGGCGGAGAGATCGAGCGCGACAAGAGCGGGAATCCCACCGGGCTTCTCATCGCCCGGCCAAACGCCCTGCTCCTCTACGCAAGCCTCGCCAAGGGACCGAAACTCTCCTTTGACGACCAGATGAACTCGACCCGCCACTTCCTGCGCGAACTGAACCGGCTGGGGCTCACCAGCGCCATCGACGCCGGTGGCGGTTTCCAGAACTACCCGGACGACTACAAGGTGATCGAAGAGCTGGCGGGCAAGGGAGAGCTCAGCCTGCGGATCGCCTATAACCTCTTCACCCAGCACCCGAAAGGGGAACTGGCGGACTTCTCCCAGTGGACCGCCATGACCTCGCCGGGGACGGGGGATGACTTCTACCGCCTGAACGGCGCCGGCGAGATGCTCGTCTTCTCGGCGGCCGACTTCGAGGACTTCCTTGAGCCGCGCCCCGATCTGTCGCCCGCCATGGAGGAGGAGCTTGAGCAGGTCGTGCGGCTTCTCGTTGCGAAGCGCTGGCCGTTCCGGCTCCACGCCACGTACGACGAGTCCATATCCCGCTTCCTCCATGTCTTCGAGCGGGTGAACCGCGTCGTTCCGTTCGCGGGGCTTCGCTGGTTCTTTGACCACGCCGAGACCATCACGCCGAGAAACCTCGAACGGGTCAGGGCTCTGGGCGGGGGCATCGCCATCCAGGACCGGATGGCCTTCCAGGGGGAATACTTCCTCGCCCGCTACGGCAGACAGGCGACCGGCCACGCCCCGCCGGTGAAGCGCATGCTGGTCATGGGTATCCCGGTGGGGGCCGGTACCGACGCCACACGGGTGGCAAGCTACAACCCGTGGGTAGCGCTCTCCTGGCTCGTGTCCGGCCGGACCGTGGGCGGACTGCAGCTCTACCCGGAAGGAAACCGTCTGGGCCGGGAAGAGGCACTTCGCCTCTACACCCTCGGGAGCAGCTGGTTTTCGGGCGATGAAGGAACCAAGGGCATCCTGAAGGAGGGACAGCTGGCTGACCTAGCGGTCCTCTCCGCCGACTACCTGACCGTCCCCGAAGATGACATCAGAGGCATAGAATCGGTCCTCACCATCGTAGGCGGCAAGGTGGTCTATGGCAGCGGCGAATTCGGCAGCCTGGCGCCGCCGCCCCTGCCGGTCAGTCCCGACTGGTCGCCGGTGCGGGTCTATGGTGGCTACCACCGCGGTACGACCGAACCTGCGACGGCCCTGAGAGGGCGCTCCGGTCATGTGCACCGGGTTTCCTGGTCGCAGAAGGAGTCGCGTTTGCGAGGGATCGGCTGCGATTGCTTCGCCTTCTGATATGCTTTTCGTGACAGGAAGGGGGGGCAATGAAACTTCAGCGCGTTTTCACCCGTACCTGCGCCGTTGTCACCATGACAACGGCGCTTTGCGTTGCTCCGGCCGCCGCCGAAACAGGCGCGTCCCTCCAACCCCCTCCCTACCGGCTGAACCGGGCCGACGAGGATTACCGCTACCTGGCCGACCCGGCCTGGCGCACCGACGTCTGGGACACCATCAAGCATGTCGCCCTCGACGAAAAGGGCACCTCGTTTCTCTCCCTCGGCGGGGAGGTCCGTGAACGCTTCGAGTATTTCAACCATCCCTCCTGGGGACAGGACCCCCGGGATCATGGCTATTTCCTCCAGCGCTACTTCCTCCACGCTGACCTCCACCTGGGAGAACACACCCGCCTCTTCGCCCAGCTCCAAAGCAGTATGGAGGACGGCCGCAGGGGTGGGCCGCGCCCCACCGACTTGGACGAACTGGACGTTCACCAACTGTTTCTCGATGTGAGAGCACCTGTAACGGGAGATAGCTCGCTCACCCTGCGAACGGGGCGGCAGGAGCTGGCGTACGGGACCCAGCGGATCATTTCGGTGCGGGAAGGGCCGAACGTGCGCCAGAGCTTCGACGGGTTCCGGCTCATCTACCGGACCGGAGGCGCGCAGCTGGACGGTTTTGCCGCCAAGCCGGCGCAGACC
>DATDMX010000053.1:0-4248 GCA_036518575.1 Geobacteraceae bacterium
ACCGCGATGGCGATTGCCAGCCACCACGGCACGAGACGAAGCCCTGCGAGGAGCATGAACGAAGAATCCACGAGAAATTGGTCGGCCAGAGGATCGAGTATCCCCCCCAGCCGGGTCATGAGGCCAAAACGGCGCGCGATATACCCGTCGAGAAAATCCGTCAGGCCGGCCCCGAGTACGAGCCACAGGGCGACCCCAAACTCCCTGCGTGCAAGGAGGAGAAGAATCAGCGGCACGAGAAGGATGCGGACAACGGTGAGGAGATTCGGCACATTCATGCTGGTCCTCGGGAATCGCCACCATGTTCATGAGAGAACTGAGCACAAGTATACAGGATAACCGAGGGGAATGCAGCTTAGCGTGCCGCAAAGGGATAAAGACCTCCTTGCTCAAAATAAAAAAAGCCGGACGTCCCTGCAGGGAGGTCCGGCTTTTCATTCTGATCACGAGGCATGCCGTCAGTCGAGATTATCCTCGATGCGGATGAGACTCGTTTTCTCCCTTATCACGTCGAGGGCGTCGATCGCTTCCAGGGCCCGGCGAACATCCCCTTCCCGCGCCTCGTGGGTCATGATAACGATGGGCACGCTCTCCCCGGTGCTCCTTCCCTGCTGGAGCATCGATTCGATGCTGATGCCGTTCTCTCCGAGTGCCCCGGCGATCCGCGCCAGGACCCCCGGCTTGTCCATGGCGCTGAAACGCAGGCAGTACTTGCTCACAATCTCCGCCATGGGCTTGATGGCAAGGGTTTTCACCTCGCTGTCGAGGTAGCCGAGGGGTGCGGTACGCCGGCCGATTCCGGCCATGATGTTGCGGGCAATATCAATCACATCCCCCACCACGGCACTCGCCGTCGGTTCCATCCCGGCCCCGCGGCCGTAGAACATGACAGGGCCGACGAAGTCGCCGGTAAGTCTGATGGCATTGAAGGCTCCGTTCACGTCGGCCAGGGGATAGTCCACCGGAATCATGGTGGGATGGACCCGCGCCTCAATCCGCTCGCCGTCGCGCTTGCCGATGGCGAGGAGCTTGATCTTGTAGCCGAAGTCGCGCGCAAATTCGATATCGACGGAGGAGACGGAACTGATCCCCTCGGTATGGATATCCTTGAAGTCCACCTTCGTGCCGAAGCAAAGTGAGAGGAGAAGGGCAAGCTTGTGAGCGGTGTCGACCCCCTCGATGTCGAAGGTCGGGTCGGCCTCGGCGTAGCCGAGTTCCTGGGCCTTTTTCAACACGGCGGCAAAATCGGCCCCCTCCTGGGTCATCTTGGTCAGGATGTAGTTGCAGGTGCCGTTCAGAATGCCGAGGACGGTGGTGAACTCGTTGCCGGCCATGTTGCCGCGAATGGCGGAAAGGACCGGGATGCCCCCGCCCACTGCGGCCTCGTAAAGAACCTCGACACCGTTGGCGGCAGCTGCAGCATATATCTCATCGCCATGAAGGGCAAGGAGTGCCTTGTTGGCGGTGACGATATGCTTGCCATTGGCGATGGCCTTGAGGACGAAGCTCCGCGCCGGCTCGTAGCCGCCGATGAGCTCGATGACGATGGCGATCTCAGGGTCGCACAGCACATCATCGACGTTGGTGGTCAGGACTCCGGGTGCCAGCGTGACGCCGCGGTCGGTCACAACGTCCAGGTCGGCGATCTTCTTCAGGCTGACGCTCGCCCCGAGCTTCTGGGCCAGCAGGGGGGCATTCTTGCTTAACAGCTTCACCACGCCGGTTCCGATGGTGCCAAAACCGAGCAGGCCGATCTTGATTTCCTTCATAACTCCTCGCAAATCGATGACATTATAGGTGACAGTCCCCCAAGGGACCGCTTCAATGCAGCTAGGCTCACTTCTCCGGAATTTCCGTCGCCACCTCGTCAAGGATGCCGTTGACGAACGCCGGAGAATCTTCGTTGCCGAACTTCTTGGCCACCTCGATGGCTTCGTTGATGGTGACGACCTTGGGGATGTCGGCACGGAAAAGAAGCTCAAAGACTGCCAGACGCAGAATGTTCACGTCAACTTTCGCCATGCGGGCCAGAGCCCAATTCTTCGACTTCTCCGTCACCTTGGCATCGATGGCCTGGCGGTGTTCGAGTACCCCCTCAACGAGCTCTTCGGCAAAGTGTCGCACCGCCGCAGAGGTGCGGGTCGTTTCCCAGAAGAGCGCCAGTGCCTGACGGGATGAAAGCGGATTGATATCGACGGCGTAGAGGGCCTGGAGAGCCAGCTCGCGCCCTTCCCTGCGCAACCCCACTATTTCAGCTCCTTGAAAAGATTCACCGTCTCGATGGCGGTCATGGCAGCGTCAAAGCCTTTGTTCCCCGCCTTGGTGCCGGCGCGCTCAACGGCCTGTTCAATGGTATCGGTCGTAAGGACGCCGAAGGCTATGGGCACTGCCGATTTGAGGGAAACCTGGGCGACGCCCTTGGAAACCTCGGCCGCCACGTAATCGAAATGGGGAGTGGCGCCACGGATGACTGCTCCGAGGCAGATGATGGCGTCAAAGTTTCCGGTAGCAGCCACCTTCTGGGCAGCCAGAGGAATCTCGAATGCGCCCGGCACCCGCGCGATGGTGATGTCGTCATCGGCAGCGCCGTGCCGGCGCAGGGCATCGAGCGCTCCCTCGACGAGCCGCTCACCGATGAAGCTGTTGAAACGGCCAACGATAATGGCAAACTTGAGCCCCGTGGCGTCGAGTTTCCCCTCAATGATTTTTGGCATGTGGTCCTCCGTTATTCGTGCGACGCGCGTAGTACAACGAAACTGAGTTCTGGGTTCAGCACGTCGCACGTTGAACGCTGCACGGTTTCTCTCAGATATTTTCCAGCAGGTGGCCGAGTTTCTCCCGCTTGGTCTTCAGGTAGTTGATATTCGCCTTGGTCGGCTCGATTTCGATGGGGACCCGCCCGACGATGTTGATGCCGTACCCCTCGAGGCCGACGATCTTCTTCGGGTTGTTGGTCATAAGGCGGATGTTCTTCACCCCGAGGTTAACGAGAATCTGGGCGCCGATACCGTAATCGCGCAGGTCGGCCTTGAAGCCGAGCTCAAGATTGGCCTCCACCGTGTCCTTTCCCTGGTCCTGGAGGGCATAGGCCTTGAGCTTGTTGATGAGACCGATGCCCCGCCCTTCCTGGCGCATGTAGAGGACAATCCCCTTTCCCTCGGCCTCGATCATCTCCATCGCCTTGTGGAGCTGATCGGCACAGTCGCAGCGCCTGCTGCCGAAGACGTCCCCGGTGAGGCACTCGGAGTGAACGCGAACGAGCACCGGCTCGTCCCCGCCGATCTCCCCCTTGATGATGGCCAGATGCTCCAGCTTGTCGATGTCGTTCTCGAAGGCAATGGCACGGAACTCCCCGCCGTAGCTCGTCGGCAGACGCACATCGGCGGCGCGCCGCACGAGGGATTCGTGCTTGAGGCGATAGGCGACAAGATCGGCGATAGTGCAGATCTTCAGGCCATGCTCCTTGGCGAACTTTTTAAGCTGCGGCATCCGCGCCATGGAGCCGTCATCGTTCATGATCTCACAGATAACCCCGAACGGTTTCAAACCGGCAAGGCGGGCGAGGTCCACCGAGCCTTCGGTCTGGCCCGCACGCACGAGCACACCGCCGGGACGGGCACGCAGCGGGAAGACGTGACCGGGACGAGCGAGGTCCTCTGGCTTCGCACCGTCAGCCACTGCGGTAAGAATGGTGTGGGCCCGGTCGGCAGCGGAAATTCCGGTGCTGACCCCTTTTTTGGCTTCGATGGAAACGGTGAAGGCAGTGCCAAAGGACGAGGAGTTGCTCTCCACCATGGGGGGGAGATTCAACTGGTCACAGCGCTCGCCGGTCAACGTCAGGCACACGAGGCCGCGGCCGTACTTCGCCATGAAGTTGATGGCGTCGGATGTCACCATTTCCGCGGCCAGGGTGAGGTCACCCTCGTTCTCCCGGTCCTCATCGTCGACGAGAATTACCATCTTCCCCTGTCGGATATCCTCGATTGCGTCTTCAATCTTCGCTACTGGCATGGCTCTTCTCCATCCTCACAAAATTCACTCTTTTCTATCTCACAGAAAACCCGATTTGGCAAGCAGTTCAAGTGAGACGCCAGCATCCCTGGCCGAGCTGCGCCCCGCAAAGAGCCGCTCCACATATTTGCCGAGAATATCGGTCTCGATGTTCACACTGTCCCCCCGGCGTCGCCCCTGAAGGGTCGTGCGGGAAGCGGTGTGGGGAATAATGTTGACGCTGAAGCCTTCGTCGGT
>DATDMX010000054.1:0-5978 GCA_036518575.1 Geobacteraceae bacterium
CCTCTCCATCGGCGACGAGCTCATGTACGGCGAGATCCTGGACTCCAATTTCGCCCACATCGCCGCCCGCCTCTACGCCGAAGGGCTCCCGGTGGCGCGCCACCTGAGCGTCGGTGACGGCGAGGCGGCCATCGCCGCGGCGCTTCGCCTCTGCGCCGTCGACTTCGATGCGGTCATCGCCACCGGCGGGCTCGGCCCGACGAGCGACGATCGTACGGCCGCAGCAGCAGCCGCGGCCGCCGGCCTCCCCCTGCGGCTTGACGCCGAGGCGCTCGCCCACATCCGGCGGGTCGCCGGCCGACTGGGGGGAGACATCCCCCCCGCCAACGAAAAGCAGGCCCTCGTCCCCGCCACCGCCACCCTCATTCCCAACCCGACCGGCACGGCCTGCGGCTTCCACATCCTGCTGGGCGACTGCCGGCTCTATTTTCTCCCCGGCGTTCCCCGGGAAATGACGCAGATGCTGGAAGAAACGGTCCTGCCCGCCCTGCTTGCCGCCCGCACGGAGGAGGAGCATTGCTTCACCAAGGTCCTCACCGTCTTCGGCCCGTCGGAAGCCGAACTCGGCACCATTCTCGATGAAGCCGTGCCCGCCGCCACCGGGGTGGAGGTGGCCTACTGCGTCGCCTTTCCGGAAATCCAGGTGAAACTTCGCGCCACGGGAAAAGACGCGACGCTGGTCGCCGACCGCCTGACCGCGGCAACGGCCGCTGCCCGGACCCGCATCGGTCAATGGATCACCGCCGAGGATGACGAAAGCATCGACACCGTTGTTGCCCGTCTCCTGCGGGAAAAGGGGCTAACCCTGTCACTGGCCGAGTCGTGCACCGGCGGGCTCGTCGCCAAACGGATCACCGACAGTCCCGGAAGTTCGGCCTACTTCCTCGAGGGGGCGGTCACCTATTCCAATGCCGCCAAGGAGCGGCTCCTTGGTGTCCCCTCGCGACTCCTCGCTGAACACGGCGCGGTGAGCACCGAGGTGGCCCGCGCCATGGCGCAGGGAAGCCGTGCCGCAGCTGGCAGTGAGCTGGCTCTTGCCATCACCGGCATCGCCGGCCCCGACGGCGGCACACCCGAAAAGCCTGCGGGCACCGTTTTCATCGCGCTGGCACGTACCGCCGGCACCGACGTACGACGCTACTTTTTCAACGGCAGCCGGGAAGAGGTCAGGAGCATCACCGCCGTTACGGCACTCGACTGGCTGCGCCGGGAACTCCTATCCCGGTAGACCGGGATCTACTGCAGACGGACCGGCCGCCGACAAACACGGTCGGAGAGGAGGGAACATGCCCCCCTGGTGCGGTACCCTCGGCAAAAACTGTTGGAACTGGGCGCTCGGCATCATCGTCGTCTGGCTGTGCGTCGAGGGACTGTTCGGCCAAGCCGGGGTCAGCGATATGAACCAGCAGCTGATCCACCTCGCCTTGCTCTTCTTTCTCGTTGTGGCCCTGGCCGTGCGGGAGCTCTCGGCAGCAAGCGGCAGAAAGGTCGAGCGGCACTCCCACGTTCAGGAAAAGGCCGAGTTGCAGCGGGAGATGGCAAAGAGCGCCTTGCGCTACAAGAACCTCCTCGAAGGGGCAGGAGACGCCATCTTCGTGGTCGATGCCATCACCGGGGAGCTGGAGGAAATGAATTCCCTGGCGAGCGTCATGCTCGGCTACAGCAGGGAAGAGCTCGGCGCACTCTGCGGAAAA
Organism: Geobacteraceae bacterium; assembly: GCA_036518575.1. Lineage (GTDB taxonomy): Bacteria > Desulfobacterota > Desulfuromonadia > Geobacterales > Geobacteraceae > DATDMX01. The sequence continues at coordinate 1,695 of DATDMX010000054.1, forward strand.
GACCTCATTCCGCTGCACGATCAGGCGGAATTCATTTCGCTCGTGCGCCGCGTCAACCGGCACGGCCTGGCGAGCCTCGACCGGATTACCATCAAGCGCAAGGATGGCAGCCGTTTTCTCGGCGAAGTGAACGCCCGCCTCATCGACCTCGGCGACAACAGGGTTGTCCAGGCGATCGTGCGCGACATCACCAACAAGTGGCGCAACGAAGAAGAAATACGGGAACGCACCCGCCGGCTTTACCTCCTCAACAACATCATTGCCAAGGTGAACGAGAGCCTCGACCTGCAGACGGTGCTCGACATTACCCTGCGGGAAACGGTGGCCGCCTGCGGGGGTGTCGGGGGAGCGATTCATCTTGCGACCGAGGAGGCCTCTCATCTCACCCTGGTGGCGCACCACAACCTGACGCAGCACTTTATCGGCACCACCGCTCGTCTTGCGGTCCGGGAGAGGCCGTCCTGTCCCGCTAACGTGCACCAGCGCTGCCATGCCGTGACCGACCCCACCGCCACTCCCTGCCCGCTCGCCTCCTCCGACCTTGGCGACGCCGGCAAAGGGATCGTCGGCATCCCGCTGGCCGCCCAGAAGAGGCTCGTCGGCATCATGCACGTCATCACCGGCCATCCCTGGCAGCACACGTCCGAAGACCTCAGCTTCTTTGCCACCGTCGGCAGCCAGATCGGCATCGCCATCGATCACGCCCGCATCTTCTCCGAGTTGAACCGCAAGAACGAAGAACTGAGTCACTCCCACAACCTGCTGGAAAACAACGCCCGCCGGCTGGCAATCTCCCAGAGCAAGCTGGAGAACAACCTGGCGGTGGTGGAAACGGCGAAAGGCGAGCTGGAGCGGCTCGACCGGATGAAGAACCACTTTCTCGGGCTGGTCTCCCACGAATTCAGGACCCCTCTCACCGGTATCCTGAGCGGCGTGGAGTACCTCCTTGCCCACCCGGAAAAGGAGCGGACCGAGGAGGAGCAGAGGCTTCTGGAGATGATCCAGCACGGCGGCAGCCGCCTCAACGAGATCGTCTCCAATCTTCTCAAGGTGGTACGGCTGGAGGCGAGAGGTGGGGGCACCGTGACGAAGGCGGCGCTCCAACTCACCGAGGTGGTTGCCACGGTGGAGGGGCAGTTGCGTCACCTCCTCGAGCAGCGCAACCAACGGATCAGCCTCCGCAATCTGGACGAACTCCCCTACTTCTACGGCGACCGGGACCACCTGGAAGAGGTGTTCACCGAGCTTCTCATCAATGCCATGAAATTTACGCCGGACAGCGGCGAAATTGTCATCTCCGGCTCACTCGCCGACCGCACCTCGCTGGCGGCCAGGGAGCAAACCCTCTGCCGCTTCAACCCCCTCTTCTATCCCGAAGTGGGCACCAAGAGCTATCTCCAGGTGGAAGTGCGCGACAGCGGTATCGGCATCGCCTTCGACGAGCAGCTGAAAATTTTCGACAAGTTCTACGAGGTCGGCGAGATTTGCCACCATTCCAGCGGCAAGCACAAGTTCCAGGGAAAGGGAGCAGGCCTGGGGCTCGCCATCGTCAAGGGAATGGTGGAGGCCCACGGCGGCATGGTCTGGGTGGAAAGCCCCCCCGGCACGGGAGAAGGAAGCACCTTTGTCATGCTCTTCCCCTTGGAGGAGGGAGCCAACCAGCAGCCTTTGCCCTTTAACGCGTAAGGCCTGCGGGAGCTCCTGCGCTGCCGGGAGCACCATCTCGGATCGTCCTAAAAATGAAGGGGCTCGCCGCCGCAAGAATGGCTGTGGCCGTCCTCTTCCGGCGCCAAAGATAAGCTTGAAATACCCTCCTTAAGTATGCTATGTGTGGAACATTTATCCGGCCAGCCGGCTTCTGCCGGCCGCCAGCACCGAGGAGAACCGACAGATGCTCGAACGAGAGAAAGCGATTGACCTGGCTCTCAGCCAGATAGAGAAACAATTCGGCAAAGGGGCGATCATGCGCCTCGGCAACGAGGAAGCGCTCCCCGATGTGGCGGCCATCCCCACGGGAGCCCTCTCCCTCGACATTGCCCTCGGCGTTGGCGGCGTGCCGCGCGGCCGGGTGATCGAGATTTTTGGGCCCGAATCATCGGGGAAAACGACCCTCGCCCTGCACATCATCGCCGAAGCCCAGAAGAGGGGAGGCATCGCTGCCTTCGTCGATGCCGAGCACGCCCTCGACATCGGCTATGCCCGCAAGCTCGGGGTGAAGACCGACGACCTTCTCGTCTCCCAGCCCGACACGGGGGAGCAGGCGCTCGAAATCGGCGAGATGCTCGTGAGAAGCGGCGCCATCGACGTCCTCGTCATCGACTCCGTGGCGGCCCTCGTCCCCAAGGCCGAGATCGAGGGTGACATGGGCGACTCCCACATGGGACTCCAGGCGCGCCTCATGTCCCAAGCCCTGCGGAAACTTACCGGCATCATCAGCAAGTCCAACTGCTGCGTCATCTTCATCAACCAGATCAGGATGAAGATCGGGGTGATGTTCGGCAACCCCGAGACCACCACCGGCGGCAACGCCCTCAAATTCTACGCTTCGGTGCGCATGGACATCCGCAAGATCGCTTCCCTCAAGCAGGGCAACGACGTCATCGGCTCACGCACGCGGGTGAAGGTGGTGAAGAACAAGGTGGCACCCCCCTTCAAGGAAGTGGAATTCGACATCCTCTATGGCGAGGGAATCTCCCAGGAAGGGGATATCCTCGATCTCGCCGTGGAAAAGGGGATCGTCGACAAGAGCGGCGCCTGGTTTTCCTACGGCAAGGACCGCATCGGCCAGGGACGTGAAAACACCCGCATCTTCCTCAAGGAGCATCCGGAAACTCTCGGCGAAATCCACGAGCGCGTTCTCGCCACCGTCGGTCTCGCCGCGGCCCCCGCAGAGGGAAAGGCATAAACCATGAACCTGAACGAGATTCTTACTGTCGCCGTCAAGGCCCGGGGTTCGGACATCCACATTAAGACGGGGCTGCCGCCGGTGGTGCGCATCGACGGAAAACTTCGCCCCATCCCCAACGCCCCGAAGATGAGCGCGGAGATGGTGAGCGCCATGGCCACCTCCATCATGAACGACCGGCAGAAGAAGCTGTTTCAGGACAACTTCGAAGCCGACCTGTCCTATGGCGTTCCGGGCCTGGGCCGATTCCGGGTGAGCTGCTACTCCCAGCGCGGCACCATCGCCATGGTGTTCCGCGCCATCCCCTTCGGCATCCCGAGTCTCGAAGCGCTCAACCTCCCGCCGATTCTCAAGAAGCTCTGCATGGAAGAGCGCGGCCTCATCCTCGTCACCGGCATCACCGGCAGCGGCAAATCGAGCACGCTGGCGGCGATGATCGACTACATCAACGAGAACCGCACCTGCAACATCATCACCATCGAGGACCCGGTGGAATTCCTCCACCGCGACAAGAAGAGCATCATCAGCCAGCGCGAGGTGGGGTTCGACACCCTGTCGTTCTCCAACGCCCTTAAGAGCGCCCTGCGCCAGGACCCGGACGTCATACTCGTGGGGGAGATGCGCGACCACGAAACCATCGAGACGGCCATGAACGCCGCCGAGACCGGCCACCTCGTCATGTCCACGCTCCACACGCTCGACGCCGCCGAGACCGTCAACCGCATCATCTCCATCTTCCCTCCCTTCCACCAACGCCAGATCCGGATGCAACTCGCCTCCGTCATCAAGGGGGTCATATCCCAGCGGCTCGTGCCACGGTCCGAGGGTAAGGGCCGGGTGCCGGCCGTGGAGGTCATGATCGGTACCGCCCGCATTCGCGAGTGCATCGACGACAAGGAGAAGACCAAGCAGATTCCCGAGGCGATCGCCCAGGGGGTGACCACCTACGGCATGCAGACCTTCGACCAGTCCCTCATGCAGCTCTACACGAAGAAGATGATCTCCTACGAGGAGGCCCTCCGCCAGTCATCCAACCCGGACGACTTCGCCCTCAAGGTCTCAGGGATATCCTCCACCTCCGATTCCAGCTGGGACACCTTCACCAAGGAAGAGGAGAAGCCCGCAGCCTCAGAGGAAAAGCTCGAGCTGGAAAAATTCTGAGATGGAGGAGCTTCCCGCCGCTGTGGCCATGGCCGTCAGACTCCTGGCCCGCCGCGACCACAGCACGTCGGAGCTGGAGCAAAAACTCACGCGGCGCGGCGTGGCGCCGGCGACGGTGGCCGCGGTCGTTGCCCGCCTGACGGATAAGGGGTACCTGGACGACAGAAGGTTCGCCAGGCGCTGGGCCGAGGCGGCCGTGGAGGCAGGACGCGGTTTCG
>DATDMX010000055.1:0-4803 GCA_036518575.1 Geobacteraceae bacterium
TGCCAACCTCCTGGAGAAGCCGATGGGACTCCATGCGAGCATCCGTGGCGGTGAGCTGGCGGTGAAGACGCAACCCCTCCATTATCTGGGCTCCCACAGTGAGGACGGGGTTGAGCGCTGTCATCGGATCCTGAAAAATCATGGATATGCGGTTACCCCGCAGAGAGCGCATCTCCTCGTCGGTCAGCCGCATGAGGTCCTGACCGGAGAAGATGATTGCTCCCGTCATGATTTTACCGGGGGAGGGGACGAGCCGCATGAGGGAGGATGCAGTGACGCTTTTGCCGCATCCCGATTCACCGACAATGGCCAGAGTTTCGCCTTCCTCCAGCGAGAAGTCGACGCCGTCAACTGCTTTGAGCATCCCCTCTCTGAGGTGAAAATAAGTCGCGAGATTTTTGACGTTCAGCAGAGGCGCCAATGGATGTTGTCCTGAGGTGAAATGGTAATAAAGTCTTTGGAATGCATGCGTTTATAGCATGATTCCGGCGCGGGGGCAAACCTCTTTCGATGCAGAGGGAGCCGTAGATCGTTGGCAAGAGTGAAATAAAGGAAGGGGGCTGGGTGTCAGGTGGTCATAAAGCATGCCTGTTGAAGCGAAAGTTCAGGCACTTTGGCGGCCGGGAATGTTTCCGAATGCTGGAATGAGAAGGCATTGCTGTTGATGAGATCGACAAAGTGCGGTACGAGCGCCGGGTCGAACTGCATCCCGGAGTGGTCGATAAGTTCCTTGACAGCAACCTCGATAGGCAACGCCTTTCGATAAGGTCTGTCAGACGTCATGGCGTCGAAGGCGTCGGCGACGGCAAGGATGCGTGATTCGAGCAAGAGGTGCTCGGCCGGGACATTGTTCGGATAGCCCTGACCGTCGTAACGCTCGTGGTGCTGGCCGATACAAACCCGAACATCGTTGAGGAATTCGATCGGCTCAAGGATTTTCATGCCGATGGCCGGGTGCTGCTGCAAGTCGCGAATGTCATCGGGGGATAGTTTTCCTTCTTTGTGGAGAAGGGAGAGATCGATACCGATCTTGCCGATGTCGTGAAGAATGGCGGCACGTTCCACGATCTTTATCCGTTCCGGCGGGAGTTCCAGTTTCTTGGCAAGGGCGACGCTGTAACGTGTGACGCGCTCTGAATGGCCGCGAGTATAGCTGTCGCTTGCCTCAATGGCCGAAACGAGCGCGTGGATAGTATTCATGTAGGTCTTTTGCTGCTCGTCGTAGAGCTGAGCATTCTTGATGGCGATGCTCGCCTGGGCTGCGATGGTGGAGAGAAGTTCCAGTTCTTCATTGTTGTAGATGGAATTGTCGTTCTTGTTGACAACCGTAATGGTGCCGATGACCTCGTCTTTTGCGATGAGGGGGGCACATATGAGCGTTTTTCGCTCGTATCCGAGCGTGCTGAAGCGGTCAAATTGCGGTGCCTCATTGATGTCGGAGATGAGAAGCGCTTTACGGTTGCGAATGACCCAGGCTGAGACCCCGGAGGGTTTCATCTGCAGGACCGTTTCCGTGGCAGGAGAGTCGTCATGGCCGATGATGGTGCTCACCTTCATGACGTCATTTTCGTTGTCGTAGATAATGATGTACCCGATCTGGGCGTGGAGCGTCTCCATCGTGGTAGCTACGACCATGCTGAACAGCTTCTGCAGTTCCATGATGGAGTTGATGCCGAGACCCACCTTGTAGAGGGTGGAAAGCTTGGCGACCGCTTTTTCCAGGTTCGTGTTCTTGTCTTCGAGATCGCCGGCCAGGTCGGCGATCTTGTAGTTGGCTTCTTCGATTTCCTCTATACGTTCTTCAAGGGTTATGTTTAGCTGCTCAATCTCGCGGATCTGCTCTTCGAGCTTCTGGTTCATGACGTGAATTTCTCGATGATGAGCCAGTTTTCCCTGCGCGATGGCCAGTTCCCGTTCATGGTTGACGGCAGTGTCCACAACCGTTTTCAGCTTGTCCACCATCTGGTTGAAGTGACTCGACAGGTGTTTCATTTCCGTGCTGCTTTCAATGGTGCACGAGATGTCGAAATCCCCCTTCTCCACCTGCTTCATCGAGGAAATTAGTCGACGAAGAGGTTTGTCCACATATGAGTTGAGGAATACAAAAATGGTGACAACGATGAGGAAGATGATGATGACGGTGGAGAATATGGCGGTGTTACGCTCTTTTGATATGAAGGTGTTGAGATAGTCGGTGGAGAGCTCGATCTCGAGAAGGCCAAGGACCTTTTGGGAGGCGGGATGGCATTGGTGGCATTCCGGAGCGTTGAGAATGCGGGAATAGGAGTCGTAAAAACCTTCGGCTTTGGAAAAATTAAGGGCGAGAGACTGTCCTTTAGTTATGGCGGTTCGCTCTTCCTCCGGGATGAGTCGGCCGATTTCCCGCTTGTCTGCGGAGTTGAGCACCTTTCCGGATTCATCGACGATCCGTAACCCCCTGATGATCCTTTGGCTCTGGATTCGTTCGAGCGTTTCGTGCACCCTTTCTGAATGGCCGGCACGCATCGCATCAACAATGCTGTTTTTGATGGTGTCCATGAGAATGGCAGTGTTATGTGCGGCCACTTCCTGGTGCATCTGTTTCTGCATCTGATAATTGATGTAGGCAGCCATCGAGACGATGGTCACTACGATAATGGTTATCAGCCCGAGTATTTTAACTTTTAAAGAGTTCATAGGTACTTTTGCTGACGCCTTTTGTTAATTTGTCGCCGCTACTCTATATGACCGTTTCTTTTAAGTCATATGGCGATTAGTTTTAATTAATGATGGTGGTGTTGTGTGTAAATATTAGGATTATCTAACTTATTTTGGCACATTGATTGTCGATGTTTTTCCAAGCAAGTCCCTGTCCCGATTGAAGATGGCGGCCAATCCCCCGCCATTCCCTCGCAGGACAGCGGGGCTGAAATGCTTGACTTTGACGGACGCTCTCCCTATCATACCGCGTGAAAAAGCTGTAACGTTTCTCTTCACGGAAGAAATAAAAGCAATTCACTTGCCAAAATGTACAGTCCCTCTGCGACTATAAAAACGTTGACTTGTCATCCTGTTTTATGTTTGTATCGACAAGTTTTCTATAAGGATTCACTCTGTTGAAACGATGGCTTGCCACACTCATTTTCCTCGCTTGGGCGACTTCTGCCGGGGGCAGCGCTTCGGTGTTTCGACCGGAGGTTGTCAGAGTGGCCGTATGCAAAGGGGCTGAAAGCGTCACCATCGACGGTAAAGGTGTGCTGCTTACCGATGGCAACGGTGACCCTCTCCGTCTAGCCCTTCCTCTGCAGCTGAGAAGAACGAAAACGGGGCTCTCCGCCAATGGTATGGCGGTCCGTACAGTGGTCGCCTCAGCACCGGCCACCGTATATATAAATAATAAAGGGTACAGAGGGGTAGTAGAGGTCAGCGTTGCCGACAAGGGCATTCTGGTCGTTAACGAACTTCCCTTGGAAGATTATCTTGTTGGCCTCATAAATTGCGAGATTTCATCGCAGTGGCCGATGGAGGCTATAAAGGCGCAGGCAGTCATAGCGCGCTCCTATGCCAAGTTCCAGAGGGAGGCGCGCAAGAATGCACCCTACCACCTGGAGTCGAGCGTCATTGACCAGGTGTATGACGGCTGTGATATCGAAGACAGCCGGGCGGCGAGGGGGGTAAAGGAAACGGCAGGCGAGGTGCTCACCTACGACGGCGCCGTGATTCAGGCCTTTTATCACTCCAACTGCGGGGGGCATACCGAGGCCGCGGAAAACGTCTGGGGGGCGAAGGTTCCTTATCTTCAGGGCGTCGATTGCCGATACTGTCAGAACGCACCGAGCGGAAAATGGGAACAGAACGTTTCGTTTGCCAGGATGGAGTCGCTGCTGAAAAACGCCGGTTACCAGGCCGGCGGTCTTAGGGATATCAGGACGGGAGTGCGAAACGTAAGTGGCCGCCTGACAGACGTAACTCTCATGACGTCTCGTGGCCGACTGACGATTTCGGCGGCCAATTTTCGCAAAGCTCTCGGCTACAGTGTTATCAAAAGCACCAATTTTGAGGTGAGGACCACGGCGACCGAGGCCTCCTTTAGTGGTGTCGGTTACGGCCACGGGGTTGGCCTCTGCCAGTGGGGGGCTAAGCAGCGTGCCGCCGACGGTTTCGACTATCGAGAAATTCTGGCGTATTATTACCCCGGAACAAAGTTGGAAAAACGCCAGCAAGAGATGTAATGCGGTTAGAGCACTTCGATTATTATCTTCCTCCCGAGCTGATTGCTCAGGAGCCTGTCGGGGACAGGAGCTCTTCTCGGCTCCTCACGCTGGAACGGGCAAGCGGCAGTATCGGGGAGACCCGATTCGCGTCAATCGTCGAGCTTTTCGAGCCCGGTGACCTGTTGGTGGTGAACGATACCAGGGTCATTCCCGCCAGGCTCATGGGGACTAAGGAGAGTGGCGGGAAGGTCGAGGTATTTCTCGTTCGAAAGGTGAACCGGCCTGGAGAAGTGTGGCACTGCCTCCTCCGGGCTTCCAAAGCTCCCCGCCCCGGTGGCATGATACGGCTGGCAGGTGAAATGAGCGCCACAGTGCTGGAGAGGGGCGAAGGCGAGTGCTGGACGGTCGACTTCACCCCGGCAGCGGGCTTCCAGGAATGGCTGGAGCGGCAGGGGAGCATGCCGTTGCCGCCCTACATACGACGGGCGGCAGAGGATGGGGACAGGGAGCGATACCAGACGGTTTTTGCCCGGGTAAAGGGGGCCGTTGCCGCCCCCACGGCCGGGCTTCACTTCACAGGGGAGCTCCTCGAGGGCTTGAAAATGCGAGG
>DATDMX010000056.1:0-3187 GCA_036518575.1 Geobacteraceae bacterium
CGGCCAGTATCGAGCATGTGAACAAGATCCTCGAGATGCGCAGCAATCTCACCCTCATGGAGGGAGCGTTCCCCGGCGACGAGGTGCGCACGGCCGTGAACAACCTGGAGGTGAACGGCAATCCCTTCGGGCTTGCCTATGCCGGCCGTGGCGAGTGGACCGAGGGGCTCGATCTTGCCGTGCTGAGTGAAGGCGAAGAGGCTGACATTCTCTACTTCGTCGGCTGCTACGCCTCCTTCGATAAACGCAACCGCGAGGTGGCGCGCAATTTCGTCAAGATCTGCACCGCCGCCGGCATCCGCGTGGGCATCCTCGGCAAGGAGGAGAAGTGCTGCGGCGAACCGGCGCGTAAGCTCGGGAACGAATACCTTTACCAGATGGAGGCCCAGGAGAACATCGAGCTCATGAAGGGGTACGGCGTGAAGCGGGTGGTCACCACCTGTCCCCACTGCTTCAACACGCTGGGGCGCGACTACCGCGACCTCGGCTTCGACGTGCCGGTGGAACACTACACCGGGTTCATCGCCAATCTCCTGACAGAGCACCGCATCGCACTGGCTTCGGAACCCTTCGAGTTCACGTACCACGACTCCTGCTACATCGGCCGTTACATGGGGATGTACGACGAGCCGCGGAATGTGCTCAGGGCAGCGGGCGGCAGGCTCACCGATATGGAGAAATCGCGCGCCGAGAGCTTCTGCTGCAGCGCCGGCGGCGGCCGCATCCTGGCCGAGGAGAAACTCGGTTCGCGCATCAACGTGGCGCGGGTGCAGATGGCAAAGGAAACGGGCGCGTCGCTCCTCGTCTCCAACTGCCCCTTCTGCCTCACCATGTTCGAGGACGGCATCAAGACCGGCGGCTGCGAAGGAGAACTGGTGGTGAGAGATTTGGCGGAGATAGTCGCGGAGAGGTTGAAGGCATAGGTCCAATAAGTCCCACAGGTCCCATACGACGAATGTGACCTGGGAAACGTCTTACTCAGGAGGTAAATATGAAAATTCTCGTATGCATCAAGCAGGTACCGGACATGGAGTCCCGGTTCAAACCCAACAGCCAGGGGGTCTGGTTCGAGGAAACCGACCTCGCCTTCAGGATGAACGAATACGACGAGTACGCCGTGGAGCAGGCGGTGCAGCTGAAGGAACAGCTGGGGGACGCACCGGAGGTGACGGTACTCTCCATCGGCCCGGACCGGGTGGTGGAGGCAATCAAGAAGGCGCTCGCCATGGGGTGCGACCGGGCGGTGCACGTCCAGGACCCGGCAGCCGCCCTGAAGGACCCGTGGCAGGTGGCGGAGATCATCGCCGCCTACGCCCGGGACAAGGGGTTCGACCTGGTCTTCACCGGCATGCAGTCCCAGGACCGGGGCTCGGCCCAGGTGGGGGTGCTCGTGGCCGAGGAACTGGGCCTTGCCTGTACCACCACGCTCGTGGGCTTTGCCTACGATAACGGCACCATCACCGCCAAGCGCGAGCTGGAGGGTGGCGTCAAGGGGGTCGTGAAGCTCAAGACCCCGGCCCTCGTTACCTGTCAGCTCGGCCTCAACGTCCCCCGTTACCCGACCCTTCCCAACATCATGAAGGCGAAGAAAAAGGAGATCGAGGCGGTGCCCGTGACGGCGCTTCAGGCCGCGGAGGCCAGGGCGATCACGACCAGTTTCCATCCGCCGGCCAAGAAGGGTGGCGGTGTGGTTCTGGAAGGGGACGTGGCGGTGCTCGTTGACCAGCTCGTGGGGATACTCAAGGACAAGACCGCGGTATTGCGGTAGGAGGCGTACATGAAGACACTACTTATTGGCGAATACCGGGAGGGCAAGCTCCTCGACACCACCTACGAACTGCTCGGCTTTGCCGCCCAGCTGGGAGGCGAGAGCGCCATGTTCCTCGTCGGCTCCGAGGGCCAGCTCCCCGGCTTCGGCGGGACCCTCTACCTGGCGGATGCGGCCTCGTGCGGCGAATACAACCCAAACCTCCACAAGAAGCTGATCCTTGAGGCGGTGGCGAAGGAAAACCCCGATTGCGTGGTGTTCGTTCACTCCTCCTATGGGTGGGATCTGGCCCCCCGCGTGGCAGCAGCCCTCAAGGCCAGCCAGGTTTCCGAGATCGTTGCCCTCGTGGATGGCGGCTTCGAGGTGGGGTGCTGCAACGCCAAGATGCGCCGCAGCGTGAAGTCTGCCACCTCTCCGGCGGTCCTCACCATCCAGGCCGGGGCGTTTCCCGTTGCCCCGCCGGCCGGCACCCCGCGGGTTGAGCGGGTGGCGGGGGCTGACGGCGGTGGCCTCGAATTCGTGGGGTATGAGCCGGCCGAGGCGAAGGAAGTAGATCTCACGCGGGCCGAGGTGATTGTCAGTGCCGGTCGGGGGATCGGGAAGAAGGAAAATGTGCCGGTCATCGCGGCCCTGGCCAAGGCCCTCGGCGGCGAACTCGGCGCGAGCCGGCCGGTGGTGGATGCCGGCTGGGTGGATCACAGCCACCAGGTGGGGACCACGGGGCAGACCGTCTCGCCCAAGCTCTACGTGGCGTGCGGCATCAGCGGTGCCATCCAGCACCTGGCCGGGATGAAGAAGGCCGACTTCATCGTCGCCATCAACAAGGACAAGGAGGCTCCCATCGGCGAGATCGCCGACGTCCTCGTGGTGGCCGATGTGATGCAGTTCGTGCCGGCGCTGACAGCCAGGGTGGCGAAGTAATGCTGGAGCGGGGACTGGTCCAGGTCTACACGGGGAACGGCAAGGGGAAGACCACCGCCTCCCTGGGCCTCGCGCTGCGGGCCGCGGGGCGAAAGCTCAGGGTCTGCATGGTGCAGTTCATGAAGGGGGGCGGCCTCTACGGCGAGCACCTGGCCGCGGAGCGCCTCTTTCCCTATCTCACCATCCACCAGACGGGCCGCGACGGCTGGGTGAAGAAGGGTGATCCCCACCCCGACAACGTCGCCCAGGCGCAGCTTGCCCTGGATCTGGCCCAGAAAGCGCTCGCGTGCAACGAGTACGACCTCGTCATTCTCGACGAGATCAACGGGGCCGCCTGGTTCGGACTCGTGAGCATCGACGAAATCCTCGGCCTCATGGCGTCCAAACCTGCCGACGTGGAACTCGTGCTCACGGGGCGAAGCGCCGACGACCGCGTCATGGCTGCTGCCGACCTCGTGACGGAGATGCGGGAGGTTAAGCATTACTTCCAGCAGGGGG
>DATDMX010000057.1:0-3826 GCA_036518575.1 Geobacteraceae bacterium
CCAGGTAGCCGCAGGGGCAGGGGTTCATGGCGCTCACCATCATGAGGCGCGAGGGGTAGGTGATGGAGGTGAGCGCCCGGGAGATGGTCACCCGGCCGTCCTCCAGGGGTTGGCGGAGCACCTCCAGGACGTGCTTCTTGAACTCGGGGAGCTCGTCGAGGAAGAGAACGCCATTGTGGGACATGGAGACCTCCCCCGGCTTCGGCGTGTTGCCGCCGCCGATAAGGCCGATATCGGATATGGTGTGATGCGGGGAGCGATAGGGGCGCGTAGCGACGATCGCCCGCTCCCGCTCCAGAAGACCCGTAACGCTAAAGACCTTCGTGGTTTCGATCGCCTCGTCGAACGTCATGCGGGGAAGGATGGAGGGTATCCGGCGGGCGAGCATGGTCTTGCCGGAGCCTGGTGGGCCAATCATGAGGAGATTGTGGCTTCCGGCGGCTGCCACCTCCAGGGCACGCTTGGCGTGCTCCTGCCCCTTCACCTCGGAAAAATCCTCGCCGTAGTCGCCATGCTGACTGAAGAGGCTCTGGATATCAACTGAGCACGGCACGATGGGGCGCTCGCCATTGAGGAACTCCACCACCTCGGCCAGCTCCCGCACGCCGATCACGTCGATACCCGCCACAACCGCCCCTTCGGGTGCGTTTTCCGCCGGCACGATGATGCCGCGAAGCCCCGCGCTCCTGGCCGCCACGGCCACCGACAGGCACCCCCGCACCGTCTTCACCACGCCGTCGAGGGACAACTCGCCGAGCAGGAGGTACTCCCTGAGATGCTCTGCCTTGACGACGCCCGTTGCGGCGAGGATTCCCACCGCCACCGGCAGGTCGAAGGCCGCCCCTTCCTTGCGGATATCCGCCGGAGCAAGGTTTACGGTGATCCGTCGCGGCGGGAACTCGTAGCCGGCGTTTTTGAGCGCCGACTTCACCCGGTCCTTGCTCTCCTTCACCGCGCCGTCGGGAAGTCCCACCGTGGCAAACTGGGGGAGCCCCTGGGCGATGTCCACCTCCACATCGACGAGGATGGCATCGATGCCGTGCAGTGCGCTGCTCAAGACCTTGGCGAGCATGAACCCTCCTGGTATAAACCGTTCGTAAAGCGGACTTAATCTATACCACATAATCTTCCCTTGCCAAGGGGGAAAAGTCCCTGAAGCCACAATTTCCTTGCCTTGGCAGTCGGCTGGGCTATACTATGCCGAACACCAACCAACCGGGATACGGCCATGACCACTCCCTCTCTCGAAAAGATCCGCAACATCGGCATCATTTCCCACATCGACGCCGGCAAGACAACGGTGTCGGAGAGGATCCTCTTCTACACGGGCGAAACCCACAAGATGGGAGAAGTCCACGAGGGGCTCGCCGTCATGGACTGGATGCCCCAGGAACAGGAGCGGGGGATCACCATCACCGCCACCTCCACCGCCTGCCGCTGGGACGACGCCTGGATAAACCTCATCGACACCCCGGGGCACATCGACTTCACCATCGAGGTGGAGCGGAGCATGCGGGTCCTCGACGGCGCCATCGCCATCTTCAGCGCCGTGGAAGGGGTCCAGCCCCAGAGCGAATCGGTATGGCGCCAGGCCAACCGCTACGGGGTGCCGCGGGTCTGCTTCATCAACAAGATGGACCGCATCGGCGCCGACTACCGCCGCTGTCTGGCCGACATCGAGACGAAACTCAAGGCGCGGGCGGTGCTCCTGCAGCTTCCCCTCGGTAACGAGGCGGATTTTTCCGGTGTCATCGATCTCCTCGACGAGGAACTCGTCCTTTTCGGCGAGACGGACCTCGGCCAGACGGTGAAGCGGCAACCAATCCCCGACGAGCTTGCAGACGCCGCCCGGGAAGCCCGGGGCGTCCTCGTGGAGGCCGCTGCCGACTTCGACGACACCATTCTCTCCGATTATCTCGATGGCGTGGTCGTGGATGCCAAACGCCTGCGCGCCACCATTCGCCGGGGAACGGTGGCCTGCCGGATCTTTCCCGTCCTCTTGGGCTCGGCGCTGCGCAACAAGGGTGTGCAGCCGCTCCTCGACGCGGTGGCAGCCTATCTCCCCTCCCCCCTCGAAGCCCCCACGGTCCATGGCACCGACGCGAGCGGCGAGCGCTTCCCCATCCCCTGCGACCCCAAGGCCCCCCTGAGCGCCCTCGCCTTCAAGGTTCTGGCCGAGGAAGGGAAAAAACTCACCTATCTGCGCATTTACGCCGGCACCCTCGACGCCGGCGCTCTGGTCCTCAACTCCCGCAGCAACCACCAGGAGCGGGTCTCCCGTCTCTTCCGCATGCATGCCCACAAGCGGGAACGCCTGGAACAGGCCGGCGCCGGCGACATCGTCGCCGCCCTCGGGCTCAAGGAAGCCCTCACCGGCGACACCATCTGCGATCCCGCACGGGCGGTCGTCCTCGAAGGGATGTATGTCCCCGAGCCGGTGGTCTCCCTTGCGGTCGAGGCGCGGGGAGCGGATGACCGTGAAAAGCTCCCCTCCGCCCTCGAACGCCTCCAGTGGGAGGATCCCACCTTCCGGGTTCGGGAGGATGAGGAGACCGGCCAGACCATCCTCACCGGCATGGGGGAGCTCCACCTGGAGATCATTGTCGACCGGCTCGAGCGCGAATACGGCGTCATGGTGAAGACCGGCCCGCCCCAGGTCGTCTACCGTGAGACGGTGACGCGGCCCGTGGAGCGCCGGGAAACGGTGGCGCGCGAAGTGGAAGGAAAAATCCAGAAGGGGGATGTCCTCTTGCGGCTCACGCCGTTGGCGCGGGGAGAAGGCGTACGGATCGTGCTCCCTCCCCCGGAGGAATCGCTCCTGCCGGAAGAGCTGCGCACGGCTCTTGCCGACTGCCTGGAGCTCACCTGCGCCGCCGGGAGCACCACGGGGTATCCCCTCATCGACATGGAGGTGCGGGTGCTCGACGCCCCCTTCGAACCGGGAGGGACCACCGAGCAGGGGCTGCGGGCGGCTGCCCAGCGGGGGCTCATGCTGGCGGCCCTCGAAGCGCTGGAGCTTCTTGAACCCATCATGTCGCTTGAGATCATCATTCCCTCCGAGTACGCCGGCAAGGTCCTGGGCACCCTGCAGCAAATGCGCGGGCAGGTAGAGGGGATCAACGTGCGGGACGGCGAGGAGACCATCGCCGCCCATGTCCCTCTGGCCAGCATGTTCGGCTACATGACGGAGCTCCGAAGCGCCACCCGCGGCCGGGGGACCTTCACCATGGAGTTCTCCCGCTTCGACCGCGCCCCCCAGGAGGTCCGGGAGCGCTTCGGACTGCGGTAGGAGAGCATCTTTTTCATGGCTCCGGCCGGTCCGGGCCACCACATCGCAAGGAGACACCATCATAATGATTGCGCGTTCCCTGCTTGCCGCCGCGTTTTTCGCGGTCCTCGCGGCCGCCTCGCCGCTCTTTGCCGACCAGCTCGCCTTGCTGCGCGAGGTGCGGGCCACGGGTGGAGGGGGCGAGCCGCGGGTCGAACTCATCGTCGACCGCCCCGTCCCGTTCGTCACCTACACCATGCCTGAGCTGCGCCGAGCCGTCATCGACCTGCCGGGGGTGGAACCGGCGGAGGTGAAGAACCCCATACCGGTCGGCTCGGGTATGATCGATAAGGTAACCATCCAAAAAAAGCGGGTAAACGACGTCCCCCTCACGCGGGTCATCATCCATCTGCAGCGGGATGCGGAGGTGAGTATCGCCGCAGACGCTGCCGACGGCCGCAAAATCGTGGCGCTTCTCCGTGCGGCCAGGCAGGCGCCGGTCACGGCACCACCAACGGCGAAGGCGCCACAGCCCCTGCCTCCAGCCCCCCACCCCCC
>DATDMX010000058.1:0-3453 GCA_036518575.1 Geobacteraceae bacterium
GGAGAAGATCCGCGGCATCTACAGCGCCATCCCCGAAACCGTTCAGCAGCAACCGATGATCGTTCCCCAACACATCTTCACCATTACCGAGGAAGAGACCGCGTGGCTGAGGGAGGCGCGGGAAACCGACGAGCAACGCAAGCCGCTCGAGGAAGTCATCAACATCCTCACCGCAATCCTCAGGGGGGCAAAGGACGCCAGGACGTTCGGCGATTTCGTCGTCATCATGGTCAAGCTGACCGGCAACGTCATCCTTGCCGGCGAGATGGTCCACGCCCTGAAGATGATCCGTTTTCTCCACGAACTGGCCGCGAGCGAATCAGTGCCCCCCGAACAGCGGCGGATGATCAGCACGGCCATGAGCAAGATTCTCAATGAACGAACCGTCAAAGTGCTGCAGAAGACGATCGACACGACGGACGCCCTTTCCTTCGAAGACCTGCGCGAACTCCTCCGGGTGTTCGGCGCCGCGTCTCTCGGGCCCATGTGTGAGCTTCTCGGCCTCGTGGAAAAGATGAAGATGCGGCGTATCATCCTCGAAGTCCTCGTGGAGATCGGCAAAGAGAATCCCGATGCCTTCACCCCCTATCTCAGCGACCAGCGCTGGTACCTTGTGAGAAACATGGTCTTTGTTCTCACCAGACTTGGACGGCCCGTTCCTCTGGACTCCGTGGTAAGACTCATCGGCCACCGGGAACCGAGGGTCCGCCGGGAGGTGCTCACGTTTCTCGACCACTATCCCGACCCGAAGGCGAAGACGTATCTTCTCAAGTTTCTGCGCGACGATTCGAGCGCCGTGCGCATCAGGGCGCTCCAGGCCCTCGGCAGGTCGAAGCTTCCCATGGCGCTCAAACAGATTGCCGCCATTACGGAGGCGGAGGATTTCGACGAACTCAGCCTTGCGGAAAAGAAAGCGGTTTACGAGGCACTGGGGGAACTGGGGGGCGAGCAGTCGGTCCCCATGCTCCGCAACCTCCTCCTGAAGAAATTCTGGTTCAAGAAGAGCAAGGAGAGGGATTCCGTCACCTGTGCCGTGGCGGGCCTCGTAAAGACGCGCACCGCATCTGCCATGGCGGTGCTGGAAGAGGCGCAGGGAGCCGTCAAGGGTGACGAACTCAGGCAACTCGTCGCCGAGGGGTTGGAGACGCTCACCGCCGAGCGCTCCAAGGCTGCCGCGGAAAAGAGGAGCCGTTAAATGGAAGCCGACATGAGACCCGAACAGCTGGAACGGGAGATGATCCGCCTCGGCAAGGCCCTCGTCACCCACTTCTTCGTACTTCTCAAGACTGCCCACAATTACGCGGAGGGGCACGCGGCCATCAGCCATCCGGCGCAGAATGTCGTCGCCATCGCCCAGGAAATTCACCGCCGCAACGAGGAAGCCTCCCTCAGGGTCAAGGGGGGATACATTCTACTCGGCGAACTGCGCTTGAAACCCGATGCCACCGGCTTCGAGGCGTTCATGTTCACGCTCGGGGAAATGAGGCGCTATTTTATCGGCGGCATCAACTTCACCCCGGAGTTGACCGAGGACGAGCTGAAAAAGTTTTCCTACGTCTTCAAGGAAATTGAGCCGATCCCGTCGCCCCAGACCTTCGAGAAGTTCAAGGAAAGGATGGAGCAGAGGGGAATCACCACCATCGAAGTGGAACACCTGAGCGAGGAAAACGAGCACTATGCCCTCGACAAAAACGAATTACACGACAACAAAGCAAGAGCCCGCCGCATCTACGCCCAGACCATCCATGCCGCCACCGAAGTGATGGAAAACGCCAAGATGGGGCAGACGCTGCGACTCAGAAAATCGAAGCGGGTCGTCCAGAACATGATCGACCAGCTCCTCTCCGCCGAGACGAACCTCATCGGTCTTACCACCATTCGCTGCCACGACGCCTACACCTACCACCATTCGGTCAACGTCTGCATCCTCTCCCTCGTCATCGGCCAGCGCATGGGGCTCAGCAAAACGAAGCTGTGTGAATTGGGGATGGCGGCCCTTTTCCACGACATCGGCAAGTCCGACATCCCCCCGGAGCTTCTCAACAAGACGACGGACTTCACGCCCGAGGAATGGGCGACCATGCACCAGCATCCCCTCTTCGGCGTCAAGAAGCTCATGAAGCTCAAGGGCCTCGACGCCCTGAGCGCCCGCATCATCACGGGAGCCTTCGAACATCACCTCAACTGCGACCTCTCGGGATATCCCCGCCTTCCCTACCAGAAGCTCAGCCTCTTCGGCAAGATCATCAGCATCGCCGACTGCTACGACGCGCTCACCTCCTCCAGGGTCTACTCCCGGGTCCCCTATTCACCCGACAAGGCGCTGAGGTTCATGCTCGCCCGCGCCGGCAAGGCCTACGACCCCATCATCATGAAACTCTTCATCAACTGCATCGGTCTCTACCCCATCGGTACGCTCGTGCTCCTCGACAGCAAGGAGCTGGCCGTCGTGCTCGGGAACAACCCCGACCCCGCCAAGTGGAACCAGCCGCTCGTCAAAGTTATCTCCGATCCTTACGGCATAGAAATCGACGGCGAAATGATGGACCTCGCCAATCACGCCGCCGGCCGCATCATCGTCGAAACCCTCGACCCGATCAAGCATCAGCTCGACGTAAGCCGCTACTGCATCTGAGCCGAACCTCCTGTCAAACTCTCACGGCGCCAGCTCCCCGGCGCCGCTTCTTCGTGGCGCGCATCTAAACCTCCCGAGCCATCATCTCCCCCCGCAAGCACGTTTTTATCCGTGAGAATATCGTGAGAATATGGTACACAGGAGAGGCTCTTGCGGGCTCAAGGGCGACGTTACAACAAAAGGAGTTGCAACATGAAGAAGGACATTCTCGAAAAGGGGGCGATACTCCAGCGTGACAGGGAGACCTTCGCCATCGCCCCCCACATTCCCGGCGGCATCACCGACACGGCCACCCTGCGCAAAATCTGCGACGTGGCGGACAAATACGGTGTAAAAGAACTGAAGCTCACCTCCGCCCAGCGCGTCGCCCTCATGGGTATCAAGGAGGAAGACCTGGATGCCATCTGGGCCGACCTGTCCGAGACACCCGGGGCGACCCTAGGGCTCGGTGTGCGCAGCGTCAAGATCTGCCCCGGCACGACCTGGTGCAAGCGCGGCGTGCAGGACTCGGTCTCTCTCGGCCTCAAGATCGACGCCCTCTACCACGCCATGAAACTCCCCAACAAGATGAAGATGGGGGTGGCGGGGTGCATGGTTTCCTGTGCCGAGGTGGGGGTGAAGGACATCGGCATCATGGGGACGCCCAAGGGGTGGCGAATCTTCGTGGGGGGGAATGCGGGGGCCCGGCCGCGGCTTGCGGACCTCCTCGTGGACAACGTAGCCACGGAGGAGGAGGTCCTTACCGTTGTTGCCCGAATAATCGACTACTACAAGGCTTCAGGGACCGAAATGCGCATAGGACGCCTCATAGAGGAGAT
>DATDMX010000059.1:0-3382 GCA_036518575.1 Geobacteraceae bacterium
GGCTCCACTTCTGAAGGAGGTTGATGGCCAGCAGGAGCAGAAACGAGGTAACCAGCATAACGGAGGCGATGGCGGTGGCGCCGGCGTAGTCGTACTGCTCCAGCTTGGTGATGATGAGAAGCGGCGTGATCTCCGACACCATCGGCATGTTGCCGGCAATGAAGATCACCGAGCCGTACTCCCCCACAGCCCGGGCGAAGGCCAAGGCGAAGCCGGTGATTATCGACGGCAGAAGGGCCGGCAGAATGACCCGCGAAAAGGTCTGCCAGCGATTGGCGCCGAGACACGCTGCCGCTTCCTCCACCTCGCTCTCCAGTTCTTCCAGCACCGGCTGGACGGTGCGCACCACGAAGGGAAGCCCGATGAAGGTCATGGCAACGAAGATCCCGAGCGGGGTATAGGCGACCTTGACCCCGAGGGGCTCCAGGTACCGGCCGAGCCACCCGTTGGCAGAATAGATACTCGCGAGGGTGATACCGGCCACTGCCGTCGGCAGGGCGAAGGGAAGATCCACAAGGGCGTCGACGATTCTCTTGCCGGGGAAGCGGTACCGCACGAGCACCCAGGCGACGAGAAGCCCGAAAAAGGCGTTGGCAATGGCGGCGAAAATGGCGGCACCGAACGTCACCCGATAGGATGCGAGCACCCTGGGGGCGGTCACGGTGGCCACGAACTCGCCCCAGCCGAGGTGGGCCGACTTGAAAACGAGCGCCGACAGGGGAAGGAGAACGATGAGAGAGAGGTAGAAGATGGTGTAGCCCAGTGTCGGCCCGAAGCCGGGTATAACCGAATGACGTCTCACAGTGAACTCCAGGTAAAGGCGATGCTATTTCGACGGTGCATAGATCTGGTCGAACACCCCGCCGTCGGCGAAGTGGGTCTTCTGGGCCTTGCGCCAGCCACCGAAAACCCCATCGATGGTGAAAAGCTTCACGTTGGGGAAGGTCTTGGCGAACTTCGCCGCCACCTTCTTGTCACGCGGCCGGTAGTAATGCTTGGCGGCGATTTCCTGCCCCTCGGTCGAATAGAGATATTTCAGGTATTCCTCGGCCACTTTCCGGGTCCCCTTCTTGTCCACCACCTTGTCGACGATGGCTACCGGGGGCTCCGCGAGGATACTCACCGAGGGGACGACGATCTCGAACTTGTTTTTCCCCAACTCGTTCACCGCGAGAAACGCTTCGTTCTCCCACGCCAGCAGCACATCGCCCATGCCCCGTTGCACGAACGTGGTGGTAGCGCCGCGCGCACCCGAATCGAGCACCGGCACATTCCTGAAGAGTTTGCCGACGAACTCCTTCGCCTTTGTCTCGTTGCCCCCCTTCTGCTTCAGGGCATAGCCCCAGGCCGCCAGGTAATTCCACCGGGCCCCGCCCGAGGTCTTGGGATTGGGAGTAATGACCTTCACGCCCGGTTTGACGAGATCGTTCCAGTCGCGGATATTCTTCGGGTTCCCCTTCCGGACGAGAAAGACGATGGTGGAGGTGTAGGGGGCACTGTTGTTCGGGAGGCGCTTTTGCCAGTTCTCGGGGATGAGCCGCGCCTTGTCGTGGATTTCGTCGATATCATAGGCAAGTGCCAGGGTAACCACGTCGGCGGCGAGGCCGTCGATTACCGCCCGGGCCTGTTTACCCGACCCGCCGTGGGACTGTCTGACGACTACCCCCTCGCCGCTCTTCTTCTTCCAGTATCTGGCAAATGAGGCGTTGAAGTCCTGATAAAGCTCCCTCGTGGGATCATAGGAGACGTTGAGAAGATTGACATCCGCCAGAGCTCCCGCGGGGAGTGAAATGAGCGCCAGGAAAACGAGAGCAATTCCTGCCAGACGCTTGACAACCATACCTGCCTCCTTTTTATTCTATAGGTTTTATAGACTATTGTGCCAAAAAAATCAGTAGCTGAAACCGACGGCTCCCCTACCTCGTCAAACCATTCTCTACAATATCGATAGAGAATTATATAACAAATTACTCACGATGTTGTCAATAATTATTTTATTTCCCGGCCCCATCATGTGCCGCCATCAGCACCGGCGGCATTTCGGCGGAGTCCCGGCTCTACCCGGCCCCTCCGCCGAAATTGCTCCCGCGTGCCTTAGGAGTCTGTCGGACTTAGGGGATCGTAGCGAGAGAATGGCAGATCGAGGACAGATTTTCGGGAATTCGAAGGCGAATAGTGGACCTATTCGTCAAGAATTCGCGGAAATATGGGCCGATTTGCCATTCTCGCAGTAGATTCATTCCTAGTCCGACAGACTCCTACAGTTCCTTCCCCACCGAAAAAGCCTTACCCACAAGCGGACCCACGCCGTGGTAGCCGCGATGGGCGGTATCGAAAATAAGCGGCCTGATCTTCAGGATCTCCGGAAGACCATCCGCGCCGAGGACACTCTCCTCGGCCTTGACATCCACGATTTCGCCGACGAATTGCGTATGCAGGCCGATTTCGAGAGTGTGGAGCAGACGGCACTCCAGGACAAACGGAAGCTCCGCCGCGTAGGGGGCATCCACGAGATCGCTCTTCACCGGTGTGAGCCCCGTGGCGGCAAACTTGTCCACCTCGCGCCCCGAGACGATACCGACATAATCGGCCTGCTTCACCCAGGCTTCGGACGGGATGCCGACGGTAAAGGCCCGGCGCTCCACGATGCCGGCGTAGGAATAGGTCGCCTTGCGCAGCGACACGGCGATGCAGGGAGGCTGCGAGCAGCAGATGCCGCCCCAGGCAGCGTTCATCAGATTCGGTTTCCCCTCCTGGTCATAGGTTCCCACCAGCATGACAGGCGTCGGGAAAAGGAGGGTTTTGGCACCCAGAGATTGTTTCATAGCTGTTCCTCCTAGGAAAGTATGGGCTGTGCGCTCGCCACGATTGACCGGGCGAGCTCATCGGCTTGCTTCAGAATCGGGTCGGGAACCGTGTCGATACTGGACGGGCCAAGGCCACAGGCACGGATAAGCCGGGTTTCGGCAAATCCCATCCATTTCAGGAAGCGCTCATAGCGGGGAAAGATGTCGGCAAAGAGCTCTTCGTCGGGGTTTCCCTGGGTAATGACGAACACGAGTTTCTTGGAACCGAGGCGGCTCGGCTGCGAATTCGTGAGATAATCGGGTTTAAGGTACGAATAGCTCCGGTCGATGAACCCTTTGAGCTGGGCGGTCACGTCACCGTAATAGACCGGCGTGGCCAGTACCACTACGTCAGCCTCCTCCACGGCAGCCAGAACCTCTGTCAGGTCATCATTCACCACACAACGCTCGCTCCCCTTCTTGCAGGCATAGCATCCCTGGCAGCCGCGATAGGACAGCCGATTCAGCTCGAAACTGCGCGCCGTGGCGCCAAGGCCCGTGGCGGTTGCCACAAAGCGACCGGCGATGGTCGCACT
>DATDMX010000060.1:0-7198 GCA_036518575.1 Geobacteraceae bacterium
CGGTAGGTGCTGACCGTCTTGACGCTCAAGGCCAGTTCTTCGGCAATCCTGCTGACTGGCTTGCCGGAAGCGATCATGCAGAGGACCTGGTATTCGCGGTTGGAAAGGCTGGCGTGCGGTTCGTCTTGTGCGGGATGGTCGAGGCTGTTGGCAAGCACCTCCGCAAGCGATGGGCTCACGTACTTCTTGCCGAGGACCACTTTCTGTAGGGCCTCCAGGAGTTCCTGCGGCGGGCACCCCTTGGTCACGTAGCCGGCGGCCCCTGTCTTGAAGGCACGCAACGCATACTGCTCCTCGGGGTGCATGCTGAGGATAAGGACCGGGAGCTTCGGCTTGAGGCATTTCAGCTCGGCTAGGACATCCAACCCGCTCCTGCCGGGCATGGAAATGTCGAGTACGACCAGGTCGTAGTCGTCCTCCCTCACCTTCTTGAGCACCTCCTGGCCATTGGCAGCCTCACCCGCCACCGTCATGTCGACAGCCCTGGAGATGATAAGTTTCAAGCCTTCACGAAAGATTTCATGGTCATCGGCAACAAGGATTCTCTTCATGCTTACATCCTTTTTTTCGGGCCACCGGAATCCGTACGACCACGACGGTCCCCTTGTTCCTGGCCCCCCAGATTCTGATCCTTCCGCCGAGTGTCACGACCCGCTCTCTCATCCCCACCAGTCCGAAGGACAAGGGGTTCCTGAGCTCCTCGCGGCTAATCCCCCGACCGTCATCACGGATCGCGAGCTCCAACCGCCCTCTCTTCTCGATGAGGCTCACCTCCACCCTCGTGGCGTGTGCGTGGCGCAGCACGTTGGTCATGGATTCCTGGAATATGCGGAATACCGCGGTGGCTACCTCGCGGCCCACGTCATCGCTTTTGAGTGACGTGACGAGCTCGCACGTGAGGCCGCTCCTCCTTTCGAACTCTTTGGCCTGCCATTCCATGGCCGCGGCCAGGCCCAGATCGTCGATCATCACCGGTCGCAACTCGGAAGATATCCTCTGCACGGTCTTGACGCTCTCCTCGATGAGCTGCGCCATGGACGCCACCTGGTCGGCGAGAAAGGTCTGATCCTCGCGCAGGCCGCCCGCTACGACCGAAACATTAAACTGAAGCGCCGCAAGCATCTGGCCCAATTCGTCGTGGATCTCCCTCGCGATGGCGGCCCGTTCCATCTCCCGCGCCGCCTGGAGGTGAGCGGAGAGGCTGCGCAGCTGCTCCTGCGACTCCCTCAGTTCTTCCTCCGCCTTCACGCGCTCGGTGACGTCCTGCACGGTGCCGATGGAGCGCAGCGGCTGGTTGGCGACATCGTAGAACGTTTCGCCGCGCTCGCGCACGTACTTTATGCGCCCGTCGCTCATCAGGAGGCGATGAACGATACTGTAAGGCGTGCCATCCTTGACCGATTCCCGGAAGGCGCGGTTGACGGCCTCCCGATCATCCGGGTGTACAGTTTCGAGAAACGTTTCATACGACGCACGGGATTCTTGGGGATCGATCTCGAATATCCGGTAGATTTCGTCCGACCAGTTAAGGACATTATGCACAAGGTCCAGATCCCAGTTGCCGATGTGGGCGATGCGTTGTGCTTCCGTAAGGATGTATTCGCTGCGGCGCAAAGCCTCCTCGGCCTGCCGGTGTTCCCGTATGTGCAGGACCAGCGGGCGGAAGAGGAAGAAGTTGAGACACGGAAAAATAAAGAGGATGAGGATGGCCGAATCGATAAAGATGGCCGCCCGGGACGGGAGATCAGGCCGGTAGGAAAGGACGAGCAGCGCCAGGCATTCGCTGGCGAACACGGAGATGGCAACGATGACCAACAACGTGGAGGGGGAATTGTAGAGCCGAGCGAGGAGGCCCTCCGACCTGATGGCCAAAGGCACTGCTCCCGTTTGGCAGTCAGAGTCAGGCATCGCGCACCTTATGAACGGTTGAGGGACCTTCCATTTACTTAACACAATTTGCTCCAATAACAAGATCAATCAGCCGCCGAACGGATGCGGACATCGCGTTGGGGGCAAGGAATCTCGATCCCGTTCGCACGAAATTTTTCATGGATGGCGAAATTCAGGGTACTGATGAGCTTCGCTTTCCGGTGCGTCAGGGTCGTACTCCAGACCCGCAGCTCCAGAACAATGCCGTTGTCGCCAAAGGCTAGAAACCTGACAGCCGGCGGGGGGGATTCGAGAACATCCGGATTTTCCCGGGCCACCTCCTCCAGCACTGTCACCACCCTCTTCAGATCGCTGTCATAGGCGACACTCACCGGCACCCTGAACCGGACATCTTTACCGGTGAGACTCCAGTTCACGACGTTTTCCGTGATGAACTTGGAATTAGGGACGATGATGGCGATGTTGTCATTGGTCACCACGGTCGTGCTGCGGGCGTTGATTGCGATC
The DNA here is from genome assembly GCA_036518575.1 of Geobacteraceae bacterium. Classification (GTDB taxonomy): domain Bacteria; phylum Desulfobacterota; class Desulfuromonadia; order Geobacterales; family Geobacteraceae; genus DATDMX01. Next base: position 2,398 of record DATDMX010000060.1, read on the forward strand.
ACGTCACCCTCCACGTTCCCCACCTCGATCCGATCGCCGGTCTGGATGGGACGTTCGAAGAGAATGATGAGACCGCTGACAAAGTTGCTGGCAACATTCTGGAGGCCGAATCCGAGACCGATCCCGACGGTGCCGGCCAGAACCTGAAAGGTGGTAAGATTGATACCGGCAGTCTGGAGAATAACGAGGATACCGATGGCTATGACAATGTAGTAGATGATGGTTGCGAGCGCCTGGCGGGCGCCGGGCGCCATCTTACCCCCGGCCAGGAATTTCGCCGCCAGCCATTTCTTCAGTTTGCCGCAGAGATAGAAAAGGAGGATGAGGAAGACCACCAGGTAGAGAAGCGTCCAGAACGTCACCGACGTCCCCCCGGTCGCGAAGAGCTCAAAATCCAGAAACTTCTTGATTCTATCCAGCCACTCCGGGATGACTTCCACGCCGTGCCCCCCATCTCCCGCAAGGACGATGTCCGCGGGGACTATTCCTGCTTCTCCACACCCCAGCGGATGCGGATGCGTCGCTCGACAATACCGAAGATAAAGCGATCCAGAAGCAGGCCGAACACTATCGTCACCACCATGATGCCGATGACCTGGGCGGCATCATTCAGTTCACGCCCCATGTAGAGAAGGAAACCGAGGCCGACCGTGGACTTGATCAGCTCCGCCGAGACCCCCCCGTGCCATCCCAGCGTCCATCCCAGCTTGAGACCGGTGACGATGGCGGGGAGCGCCGCGGGGAAAATCACGCGATGGGGCATGCCGTACCAGCGGGTTCCCAAGGTCTTTGCCGCGCGGATGTAGAGAGGGGGGATGTGCAGGATGGCGGCGGACGTGGCTATGGCAATGGCCGGGAAAGCGCTCATGACGATGACGAAGTAAATGCCCTGCACGCCGAGCCCGAAAATGAGGAGCGAAATCGGCACCCAGGCCGCAGTGGGGAGGGTCTGCAGCCCGAGAAAAAGCGATCTCATGCAGGCGTTGGCGACAGGACTGACCCCCATAAGGAGGCCCAGGTTCAGCCCGATAGCAGCGGCGATGCCAAAGCCGACGACCATGCGGAACAAGGTGGCACGGATGCTCGGGAGGAGATAGCCGTCCGCCCCGAGATCCCAGAGCCGCAACCCCACCTCGAGGGGGGATGGGAACAGGTACTCCGGGATCAAGCCTGCCCAGAATATCGCCTGCCACCCGGTAAGGAGCAGAACGAAGAAAAGCAGGACGTAGACGGCGGTCCCCCTAGTCTGGTTGTTTTTCATTGGAGAGACTCTCCAGCTCAGCCATGATGCGCGCGGCGTATTCGCCCACTTCAGGGGCGTTGATGTCCCGTGGTCGCGGCAGGTCCACGACGATTTCCCGCTGGATTCTGCCGGGCCTGGGGGTGAAAATCAGGACGCGGTCGCCCAGGCAGGCGGCTTCCCGCGGGTCATGCGTCACCGATATGATAGTTTTGCCGGTACGCACGAGGATCTCCTGCAGGTCCCCGTACAGTTTCACCTTCGTGAGAGCGTCGAGGGCCGGAAACGGCTCATCAACGAGCAGCACCTTCGGATCGGGGGCGAGCGCACGGGCGAGCGCCACGCGCTGCTTCATGCCGCCGGACAGCTCATGGACGAGGGCTGTCTCGAATTCCTCCAGATGGATCATCTCGAGCCAGGCGCGCGCGGTCTTGCGCTGCTTCGAGGGACGGAACCGGTATTCGGGCTCGTTCTTCAACCCGAACCTGACGTTGTTTATCACGTTCAGCCAGGGGAAGAGGGCATGCTCCTGGAACATCATCAACCGGTCGCTCCCCGGCTTCGCGATCGGCTTTCCTTCCAGGGTTATCTCGCCGGACGAAGGGGTTTCAAAGCCGGCGATAATGTTGAGGAGGGTCGATTTGCCGCAGCCCGAAGGGCCGAAAAACACGAGGCATTCCCCTTCCCTCACGTCCAGGTTGACCGGTGCCAGCGCGTCGACCGCTTGCGACGCGCTCTGGAATGTTTTCGACACGTTCGTGAGTCGCATCTTGACTCCGGGGATAGGCTGCGTCGAACCATTTTCGCTCATATCAGCGGCTCTCATCGCTCACCTCGGCAAGACCTTTCTCCCGCAACACCTCGTTAAGGAGCCCCAGCGCATATAACCCATCGAGCCGGGGGGGCTCCCTGATGAAGCCAATCTTCTGGGCAAACGCCGCCGTCGTCCGCAGTGAGGGGGCGATCGGGTCCCAGGTGAACTCCACCCGCTCCAGGGCGCGGGTGATTTCCTCATCCTTCATGCCCCTCCCCGTAGCCTTTTGCACCTGGGCATTGATATGTTTCGCGGCAGCACGCTTGTCCGCATTGATCCGTCGGGTTATGTCCACATGGGCTACCACGAGCTTCCTCACAAGGTCGCGATGCCTGGCCAGAAATTTCCTGCTCACAACCAGATGTGTGGTCACGTAACGGCCATCGGGCCAGAGGCTTTTCTCGTCGAGGAAGAGCCGCCCCTCCCCTTCCAACTCCAGCCGCGACAGCCAAGGCTCTATGGTCCAGGCTCCGTCGATCTGTTTCTTCCTGAACATGGCAAGCTGGTCCGGATTGGAGAGGGGAACCAGTGCGACCGTCCCCCCCTGCTCCTTGGGACGATACCCCCGGGCGGCAAACCAGGCGCGCGCAGCGAGGTCCTGCGTGTTGCCCAGTTGCGGCGTGGCAATCACCTTGCCGCTAAAATCCTTCTCCCCCACAATACCCGAATCGCGCCGCACCACCAGGCCGGCTCCGCCGGACGCACTGCCGGCCACGACGACGAATTTCTCCCCCCTCGACCTGATATAGCCGTTGACTGTCGGTCCCGGCCCCATGTATGCCGCGTCGACCGCATCGATGAAGAGTGCCTCCACCGCCGATGGCCCGTCGCTGAACGGCACCCACACGACCTGGCCCCCCAGCGCCTTTTCGAAGGCGCCGGTTGCTTGCGCGCAAAGGGCCTGCGCATGGGTAACATTGGGGAAATAGCCAAGCCGCAGCTTGCCGGCTCCAGGCTCGGCGTGCGCCACAGAGGACGCGAACAGGAATAGCAGGCACGCGAGCCGTTTCATCCTTCCTCCGTTGCAGCGTTCAGCTGCTGTCCGTATTTTCCTTTTCCCGCCAGCAGGTCCTGTGTATCTAGATTAAGTGCTAACAGAAACAGTGCCGGTGTCAAACCAAGCTTTCCGCGACCGAACAAAAAAACGCCGCCCCGTGCCACGGGGCGGCGTCTTCGCGCCGTTCATATATTTTCGTGCAGCCTTCAGGGCTGGGGCTTGATGCGACGGGGCTCCTTTATCTTTCGCTCCTGAAGCCTTTCCAGCGATTCGAGAACATTAAGCTTCACGTCCACGACGGCCGGCTCCTTCCTCAGCGCAGCCGGCTTCAGCGTCTTCTCCTCGCTCGCTCTGGTCACAACCTGCTTGTCCGCGCTGCCGGCACTCTCCCGACTCTCGCCGACCATAGCCCCCGCGCCCGTGGCCGACGCCACCACTGCTGCCACTGCAATTCCCCACCGTTTCATGCTTTGTATCCCATGGTCTATCCGTCGAAAATATCGTACCTTTCACTTATACCTGAAGAGATAAATTTCCGCAACGCACAAAGCCGGACGTCGCTGCTCCGGTCATGCGGCACCGGCCGAAGGGGAAGCTTTCCTGAACATGAGCCGCGCGGTAGGCACCGTGGTTTCGGGAAACTCCTCCACGCGCAGGATGGTCCCGTCGTAGGAAGAGAAGAGCAGCCCCAGCTCCCCCGGCTTCAGGAGGTGATCCTTGTGGGCGGGTACGGGAGCGTGGGCGGCGGCGAGGATCGTGTCGAAGAGGAGAATGCCCCCCGGGGCGAGCGCCGCGACGAGCTTGGGAATGAGTTCTCTCAGGAGAAAGTTGAAATTGATGACGAGGTCGTAGGGCCCGCCGAGGTCGGCACTCTCCAGGTCTTCGTGGCGGAAATCAACCACGACCCCGGCCTTTGCCATGAGTGCGCGCCCCTTTTCCAGCCCCCGCTCGGCAATGTCGATACCCGTCACCCGGAACCCGTGGCGGGCGAGAAACACGCTGTTTCTCCCCTCGCCGCAGGCCACGTCGAGGGCGTGCCGCCCGGGACAACAGGCGAGGAGAAAGTCGAGCTGCTCGGCAAGAAAGGGGGACGGAGACGTACCAAGCGTATAGTCCTCCCCGGCATAGCGCTCGTTCCAGCGTATCCTGTCCTCGTTCATGGGGTTTCTCCGCTTTTAAGTAAATTCTCCCTCACGGGGGAGACCCTCGATTAGACGCCCCTTCTCAAAAGGGAAATCATGCTACCAAAAACGGAAAATGATCCTCGTGCCGAACCGCTCCTCCTGGCGCGCGGGGGATGCCCCGGTGTAGGATGTTCCCTGGAGGTTCTGGTCGTAGTAGATGGTCAGGTCGGCACCGAGGCCCAGATGGACGCCCACTTCGCCGGTCCAGGGAATGGTGGTCCCCGGCAGGCGCAGGAGATCGTATTCGTGGTGGCTGAAGCTCACCGAAGGCGGCCCCGCGGCGGTGCCGGTGTCGCTTTTCTCATAGCTGTAGATCGGCAGCTTGGCGGCGGCGGAGAGATAAAAGGAGCGCAGGAGGCTGAGCTTTCCTCCTGCCTGGGCGTGGACTTTGTACACCATCGTGCCGAGACCACTACCTTGTTCGAACCGGCGCTCCCCGTAGCCAAGCCCCATGAGAGGCTCCACGGTCAGCCCCCCGTTGACGCCATACTTCATCCCCGCGCTCGTGACCAAACGATCCGCCGAGGGGAGAGCCATTGCAGCCGAGTTGTCCCGAAGGACCGGGG
>DATDMX010000061.1:0-2315 GCA_036518575.1 Geobacteraceae bacterium
CTTCCCCGTCAGGCATGGACCTTAGCTCCCGAACGCCCAGCTCAGCAGCCGGCTCACGCGGGGTCGGCGTTATGGCTCGAAATGCCGTGTGTCGCGTGGCCGGTCTGCTGTAGCACCTTGATACTGCTTCATGGACACCCCGGAGGGACGGGTGGGAGCCTGTCCCAGAAGGTAAGAGATCAAGGGAGGGCCCTTGTCTCAGCGTGGCATTTTCAGGAAGGACCGTAGCCTTCCCACCACGATGCGGGCTCAGGCCCCCACCCGGACCTCGAGAGGAACACCATGAACTTCTACCACCAGCAGCACCAATTCTACGCCGGCATCGATCTCCATGCCAGGCTCCTCGCCGTCTGCATCCTCGATCAGGCCGGCCACATCGTCTGCCAGACCAAAATCCCGGCCGACAAGCAAATCCTCCTCGACACCCTCGCCCCCTACCGGGCGGACGTCGTCGTCTGCGTCGAGTGCCTGTTCGCCTGGTCCTGGGTCGCCGACCTGTGCGCCGAACACAACATCCCCTTCGTCCTCGGCCATGCGCTGTACATGCGGGCCATCCACGGCGGCAAGACCAAGGACGACGACATCGACGCGGAAAAGATCGGCCGGCTCCTCCGCGGCGGCAACATCCCCACCGCCTACGTCTATCCCAAGGGCATGCGCGAAACCCGCGACCTGCTCCGCCGCCGCAATCACCTGGTCCGTCAACGCGCCCAACTGATCGCTCACACGCAGATCGTCAACGCTCAGTACAACCTGCCGCCCTTCCCCAAGAAACTCATCTACGCCCATAACCGCGCCGCGATGCAGGTCGCCCAGCGCTTCCCCCCAGGCCCGGTCCGCAAGAGCATCGAGGTCAACCTGGCCCTCGTCGATGCCCTCGACGTGCAACTGGCCGACCTGGAACTCTACCTCGAACGCACCGTCAAGGTCGAACAGCCGCAGACCTATCACCTGCTCAAGACCATCCACGGCGTCGGCAAGATCCTGGCCCTCATCCTGCTGTACGAGATCCACACCATCCGCCGTTTCCCCACGGCCGGCGACTTCCTCTCCTACGCCCGGCTGGTGCGCTGCCTGCACAAGTCGGCCGGCAAGACGCTGGGCCACGGTGGCAAGAAGATCGGCAACGCCCATCTGAAGTGGGCTTTCTCCGAGGCGGTCTGTCTCCTGGTGCGTTGCTGCCCGGCGGTCAAGACCTGGCAGCAGCGCCGCGAGAAGAAGCACGGCAAGAAGAAGACGCTGGGCATCCTGGCCGCCCGCCTGGGCCGCGCTGTCTACCACATGCTGCGGCGCGGCCAGGCCTTCGATCTGCAGAAGTTTCTCGGACAGTGACGGCTCCCCCACGGGCCTCTTCTCGGTTCCGCGACCCGGGAGATCGTGATGGCTGCTATCGATGACCGAAGTCTGTGCCCGCGGGTGTGGTTGCCGGCCCGCAGTCCGCCGCCAACCTGAGACCACTCCGGACCGTGCCGTCGAGCTGCTGGCCGAACCTGAGGCACGCCAGGGACGAACGCGCTGCAAGAAGCTGCGACGAGGAAGCAATTCCTGGGACTGCGAGCCCGCGATGCTTCTGTGCGTCCTTGTTCCCGACCTCGCCGGCTTTGATTGGCCGGCGGCACGGCTTCCGGAGGATTGACCGAACAGACCGAGCCTGAGCGAAGCATTCCTGCAGGCGGCCCTCCCGCCGAGCTGTTGTCGAACTGGACGATGCGCTGGACCGGGCGTCTACCAAGCGTGGCGGTGGTCTCGATTCCACCCGACGACGACGCAGGGTTCAGCGCCCGCGGTCGATCCGCTCGCTTTGACTGGCCGGCGGGGGGCACGGAGGAGTTTCTGGGACGTTGCTCTGCAAGGAGCAACAGTCGGCGTACCGAGGCAAAAGGTGCGTCGGCCGATCCCCTTAATGTGTTTGGTGCCGTCGGCAGGCTGGGGCCCCGGGTGTGGTCCCGCTGACCCGGTCGGCAACCGCAAGGACAGAACCTCGCGATGCCGCCGTGAGGGAAGGGCGCTCGTCGCTCGAGGATACCGGTTCAAAACCGCAGCGAGTCAAGTCGGGAATTCCGGGGTGCGCGCCTTGACTTTAGTGTCCATTAATGGGTTCGGCCGGTTATGCCTATCCCCAGCGCTTGGCCGTTTATGGATCGCTCAGTAGCTCCGGTGGGCAAATGACCCGTAAGTGAAAGTCTGCTGGCAACTGGTACACGCGCTCGAAAACCTGCTCTGTCAGGCGCGCAGCGGCCTCCACGTCCTTCCCGAAGTTTTTCCGAAACACCCGCAAGCGGCCAGTCGGCTCGCCATAAGGATCTTGATAGACA
>DATDMX010000062.1:0-2107 GCA_036518575.1 Geobacteraceae bacterium
TGATATTTTTTTACACCGATCAAGAACTAAAAACAAATATTCTCGACCCATGCTCCGTACGCCACCCATCATGTTCGGGACAAGAAAACGACCATTGCAACCACATAGTCCTTTATGTTCAGCAATTTGAATGGTCTACAAATAATTCAAATAGCATTTGGTATTTGTGAAAAAAGCAGACTAGGCGGGCATCGATCAGAAGAACCTGGCTTCCAGGAGGGTGAGATCGTCATCAAGGCGGATTTTGTTGGAAAAATTCAGCAAGGCCTGCTGCAGTGATTCCGTCTCGATGTTCTTTGCCGGATGACCGAAGGACGTTAGAATGTCGATCAGTCCTTGCGCTCCGAGCATTTGACCGTCGGCATTCTGTATCTCGATGGCGCCATCGGTGAACATGAGAAGGCAGTCGCCCGAGGAACACAGGAATTCAGCCTCCTCGTACTCGGTATCTTCAATCATGCCGAAGGGCACACCGGAAACGGTCCATTGTTCAGCACGCCCATCGGGGCGCACGAGGACGAAGGGAGGACCACCGGCAGAGGCAATCTTGACACTCTTATGCCGAGCATCGAGGATACCGCACACGGCGGTGGCGAATGATTCGTCCCGGACGACCCTGCACAGCTCCCGGTTCAGGAGTCGGGCAAATCTCGCCGGGCGGACAAGCGCCTGACAGTAACGGCTCCAGAGAGAGCTCAGATGCATGGTATGGAGGGCGGCGGCAACTCCGCGCCCCATGACGTCCGCCAGAAAGAAACCGTAGTGGTCGGTGCCGAGCTGCTGCACGGCAACGAAATCTCCGCCGATCATGTCGTAGGGAAGGTAAAAGGTGGCAAACTTTACCCGGTCATCGTGGGGAAGATCGTGCGTCATGGAGAGCATCTGAATGCGCTTGGCTCGCTCCAGGTTCGCGTAAGCCTCGGTGTAGTCGTAAAAAGTCTCGACGCCCCCAACCACCTCCCCCCTCTCGTGAAGCGGTGCGACTGACACAATCATGGGTATGCGCTTTCCACTCTTGCCCTTGCCGAAGACGATGATGGGAACGGTGCTCGCCTTGTCGGTAACCATGCTACGATGGAGTGGGCAGAATTCCGTGCTGCACAGAGGGTGTCCGTCCTTGTCCTGGTGGCAGAGGATGTCGTCCAAACACCTGTGTCCCACCACATCATCCGCCGCCCACCCCGTTATCCGTTCGGCCGACTTGCTCCAGTAGAGGATCCTGCGATTCCTGTCGCAGACGTACAGCCCTTCGTTCAACGAGTCCAGGATTACATCTGCAAGGGGAAGGTTCACGTTCATCACGGGACACCTCCAATCCGTGTCAGGCAGAGGCAAGCTGCTTGGTCACTGCTGGTCACAGCCGAATGAGACATTTTTTATTATACACTCGACTTTCCCGCTGGGTAGCCGAAAGAGAATTCATTTTTTCCTCACGACGCCCCGCGCGCTCCCACCAAATTTTCTTTAGAACCAAACAAAAAGGCCGAGGCCATCACCTTGCGGCAATGCCTCGGCCTTATCAGTCGTGCCCCGGAAAAAATCCTCTCCGTCGCCCCCATTTGAAACGCCGGACTGCGCTCCCCCGGCTCGAAAGTCAGTTAGCGCTTTACTTGATAAAGTAGCCGGCCGCCTTCCATGCGCCGTCTTCCGACATGAATGTGACGGTTTCCGTTGCCGTCTTCTTTTTCTCGAACGACGCTGAGAAGCTCAGCACCACGTATCTGCCGTCAGGCGCGCCGGGGAGCTCCGTTGTCTCTTTCACCTTGGCGACCTTGCGCGAGCGCACCTTCCCTAACGGCTTACGAATGCCGTCCAGGGAGGCCACCCACGTTTCCCTGTTTACTGCACCCTGGAAATAGGCCGAGGCTTTCTTCCAGCTATCAGCGTAGCGCCCGGCGTCAACAAGAGCGAGCCAGACCCGGGCAGCCCCGAGAGCGGCATCTTCATTGGCGCTGACGGCTCGCGCCTGTCCGCAGGGCAACCACAACAACACGCCCGCCAGCACACACAGAACAACCCTTTTCATAGATCCTCCCCGTCACTCCTCCTCGCCCCTCCCCAGGAGACAACACGGTCCACCCGGTAGCCCGCCTCCGCCGCAACCGCC
>DATDMX010000063.1:0-2887 GCA_036518575.1 Geobacteraceae bacterium
GGCGAATGGCCCCTTCGCGATCGCCGAACTCGATCACGCCGGCATCCATGGCGACGCCTATCGTCACCCCCATCTCGATGGTGTCGACCCCGATGTTGTCGTCCATGTAGTCGAGTATCGCTACGGTGTCCAGGTCGTCGATGCCGCAGTGGCCGCCGTGGGACCAGACGGTCTCATACTCGGGCTGCTTGGTGACGTAGTTGCCGTCCTTGTCGTTGAAGATGCCGGAGCACTGGATGACGCAGCCGCGGTGGCAGCCGTGGGTGGCGGTACCGCCTCGTTTGATCTCCAGCTCGGCCTGGGCCTCGCCGGAGAGCTTGGCCGACCCTTCGAAGACCCCGCCCTTGAAGTTGCGGGTCGGATACCCACCCGCCTCGTTCAGGACGTTGGTGAGGACGTTGGTGCCGTAGGCCGGAAGCCCCTCGCCGGTGACGGGGTGCTTGCGCAGGCCCTCCACGAACGTGCGGTTGGCGTCGCGAAACTTCACGGGGTCCTTGGGCGGGCGCATCTTCATGCCGGCGTCGTTGAGGATGATCGCCTTCACCTTCTTGGCCCCCATGACGGCGCCGACGCCGCCGCGGCCGCAGTGGCGGGTGGGGCGAAGCTCGGGGTCGGTGCAGGCGATGGAGGCAGCCAGAAGCTGGCGCTCGCCGGCCGAGCCGATGGTGATGTAGGCCACCTTGTCACCGTACTCGCCGCGCAGCTTCGCTACGAGCGGGTAGTTGTCCATGAGCTTCAGGTCGTTGTCGACGGTGACATGAATGCCGTCCTTGTCGATGACGATCTTGTAGAGGTCGTCGCCCGCCGGTTTCCCTTCGAGAATGAGGGCGGCGTAGCCGAGGCGCGCCATGACCTGGGCCGCCTGGCCGCCGGCGTTGGATTCCTTGATGGTGCCGGTGAGGGGACTCTTGCACCCCACCGAGAGGCGGCCGGTCATGGAGCCGGTGGTGCCGGAGAGCATTCCCGGGGCGAAGATGAGCTTGTTCTCCGCTCCGAGCGCATGGGCCAGGGGGTGTACTTCCTTGGCGATGAAGAGCGAGGTGAGGGCCCGGCCGCCAAGCCCCACGTATTCCCCCACCTCTTCGAGCGTTACCTTCGGGCCGCCGACGGCGCCCATGTCGATGCGTGCAATCTTGTCCATTCCTTTTACTCCTTTCCCCTTCGTGAATGTTGTGGCCAAGGGCCACGTCTATTCTCCTTTCCAAAGGGAGGCGTCGCCGTTTCCCGCGGCACCCGTAGGCCGCCGGCCATGGGGGGGATCCCTGTAGGCCGGCAGGCTCGGAGAAGTCCGTTGTCAATGAAATGCGATCATCATGGCCGTCTGGTTCATGTGGCCGATGTACTGCTCGCCGTAGGTGCTGAAGCCCACCGTCGGGACGTTGGCGAAGATCGCCCCGTAGGCGTCGAGAAGTTCCTTGTCGCGCAGCTCCAGGGTGCGCAGGATGCAGTTGAACTCGATGATGCCCGTGATGGCGCCCTGCTCCTCCTTCACGCGGCGCAGCGCCTCCTTCGTGTCGGCGAGGATATCCGTCGAGGCGAGAAGCTGAAGCTCCATCCCCTCCTTCACGCCGCAGCAAAAATGCATGCTCTCCCCGTTGATCCGCTGGGGGCTCAGGACGTACGGCTCGCCGTCGAAGACGATCCCGAGGGGGTTCGTCATGAAGTGGCGCGGCGCTTCCTCGACGCTTGCCCCCACCGCTGCGGCGTAGGCGGTTGCCGCCGGCTGGTGGTCGAACTCGAGAATTTCCCGCGTCGCCTCGTTCACCTTGGTCACCTGCAGCTTCTGCGGCAGGGGCACGAAGCTCTGGGTCTTGACGAGGGAGAAGCGGCAGGCCGGCTCCACCACCGCCAGCACCGCGGCATTGGTATAGGATCTGCCGTTGGCGTAGACGTGGGTGGCGGCAAAGGCCAGGTCGTCCCCGGCGGAGCCCCCCACGAAGTTGATGTTCGTGAGGTCGCCGATCCTGTCCATGAGCCGCTCCTCGGCGTTACTGAGGCCGTCCACGAGGATGATTCCCAGGTACCGTTCGGGGTCCATGGCGGCAAGCGGCACGTTGGAGTTGCGGTCGAAGGCGGCAAAGGCGCTGTCCACGGGGTTGCCGCTACCCACGTGCTCCAGCACCTCGACGCGGACGTCCCGCACCGCCTCGGGGCCGAAGGCCATAGCCACGACCGCGTGGGAGAGCATTTTTCCCGTGACGATCTCGCCGGCCGTGGAACAGCCGAACGTCACGCTGTCGGGGAAGGCGCCGGCCATCTGCCGGGCGATTTCCTGGGGGGGGAACGCCGGCGAGGCGAAGAAGATGACGAGTCGGGCGTCGGATGCTCCCAGTTGCGCGCGGATGTCGGCAACGGCGTCCGTCGTGGTGGTGCGAGTCGAATATGCTGTGCGTATCTTCATCGTTTGCTCCTGTCGGCTATTTCAGTTCGTGCATCAATTCGAGGAGCCGGCCGATCACGGCCGGGTCGTCCACGGATTGGTCGGAGTAGTTCTTCGGGTCGATCCCCTTGAGGATCAGCTTCATCTTCACGACCCCCTCCAGGACCTTGTTCCCCTGGGCCCGTTGCTCGACGATGTTGTCGATGAGTCTCTTAATCTGTCCTGCCATGGTCGTGCTCCTTGTCAGCCTTCATTTGTTCCTCGTTAGGCGGCCGGCTCCATCTGCCGCAGCACCGTGAGCCGGTAGGTGGTGAAACTCTTCTCCCGCACGCACCCCCAGAAGACGCCGCTGCCGTAGGAGATGTGCTCCAGGAGATAGAAAAGGGCAAAGGCGGCCAAAGGGAGCTGGGGTTTGCGGATGGCGTAGTCGACCCCGGCGGCGCAGGCGAAGGCTGCCGCAGCCACCACCCCCACGAGGGGGACGATGACGACAAGCGCCAGGAGGAG
>DATDMX010000064.1:0-8539 GCA_036518575.1 Geobacteraceae bacterium
CGAAGGGGCCAACGGCCCCGTCACCCCCATCGCCGATGAAATCCTCAAGGCGAAAGGGGTCTTCATCCTCCCGGACATCCTCGCCAACGCCGGGGGTGTGACCGTCTCCTACTTCGAGTGGGTCCAGGACCTGCAGAACTACTTCTGGAACGAGGCGGAAATCAACAACCGGCTGCGGCAGATCATGACCACCTCTTTCAAAAAGGTGGTGGCCATCGCCGAGGAGAAGAAGATTGACAACCGCACGGCCGCGCAGGTACTGGGGATCGGCCGGGTGGTGGAGGCGCTCCAGTTAAGAGGGCTCTACCCGTAAAGCAGTGGCAGGCGACGAGTTATGGGTGACGAGAGGATTGTCGTTACTCGTTACTCGCCTTCAACAGTTCCACCATCTCGTCGTGAATGAGGCCGTTCGAGGCCACGATCCGGTGGTCGTAGACGGAGTACGGCTCGCCGGCATGGTTCGTCACCCTCCCCCCCGCTTCTTCCACGAGAAGCTTCCCCGCTGCCACATCCCACGGTTTCAGCTTGAGCTCCCAGTAGCCGTCGAGTCTTCCGGCGGCTACGTAGGCGAGGTCCAACGCAGCCGCACCTGCCCGGCGCACGGCCCGGGCCGACATCTGGAATTCGATGAAATTGGCGAAGTTGTTCTCGTTCACCCGACTCCGGTCATAGGGGAACCCGGTGGCGAGAAGGGCGTTCTTAAGGGGTGCCCGCTGCGAGACGTGGAGGGGCCAGCCGTTGAGGAAGGCGCGCTTTCCCTTCACCACGGTGAAGAGCTCGTCGAGCATGGGGTGGTAGATAACGCCGAGCTGGATGTCACCGTTTACTTCGAGGGCTATTGATACGGCGAACCAGGGAAAACCGTGGGCATAGTTGGTGGTGCCGTCGAGGGGATCGATGATCCACTTGCAGCCGGCGTTGGAGCTGGCGTAGTCGTTCTCCTCGGCGAGGATATCGTGGTCGGGAAAGGCCTCGCGGAGCATCCCGACGATGAGGTCCTCGCACGCCTTGTCCACCTCGGTGACGAGGTTGGTCTCACCTTTGAACTCGATGTGGTGCTCGCCCCACAATCGCTCTCGCTGCAGCTCTCCGGCGCTTCTCGCGGCACGTACGGCAACTTCCAGGTAGTTCTGCACAGCACTCCTCCTTGTCCTTGTCGCCCAGCCAGAGGCGCGGGGTTCATGCTAATTGCTTCGGGCCGAGAAAGCAAGCGACAAAAAATGCCCCGTGAAGGACGTGATGACAGGAGAGGCTGACTTACGTACGAGGGGGATGTAGCAGGGGGAAAATCGGGGTGTGGTGAAGGCGACCCGGGCGTTATTCGGCCACCGCGGGGAGACGCACGAAAAACGTGGTACCCTGCCCCGGGAGACTCCTCACCTTGATGGTGCCGCCATACAGCTCGACGATCTTCTTGGTGATGAAGAGGCCGAGACCGGTCCCTTCGCCCGGCTTCTTGGTGGTGAAGAAGGGTTCGAAGATTCTCTCCGCAGCCTCGGCGGGAATCCCGGCGCCGGTATCGGCGATTTCCACTTCCACCGTGTCGCCGTCGAGCATGGAGGTGCGCACCAGGAGCGTGCCATTGGCCTCCATTGCCTGCAGCGCGTTCATGATGAGATTGATGAAAATCTGCTTGAGATGATTGCCGTCCGCAGCCACCGCGGGGAGCCGGTAATCCAGGTCCTCCACCACGAGAATGGAACGTTTCTGCGCTTCGTAGCGCAGAAAATTCATGACGTCCTTCACCATCTGGGCGAGGTTCACCTCGCCGACAGCTCCCTCGTCACGGCGGGAAAAGGTGAGGAGCCCACGAGAGAACTGGGAGAGGCGCTGGGTTTCGCTGCTTATCCGCTCCACCATTTCCCTGACGAATTGCGACAGTGACTCCTCGCGCAGAATCAGCTGGGCTGCCGAATTGATCACCGACAGGGGCGTATTCAGCTCGTGCACGAGCCCCGCAGCCATCTGTCCCAGTTCGGCCATCTTTTCGTTGTACGCGAGCTGTTCCAGGACATCCCTTTCGGTCCGTCCCTCGGTCGCGGCGATCTTGGCGAGCGGGTTGTCCCTCTTTCGCCCGAAATAACCGCCGCGGCTCTCTGTCACTTTTCGCAGGGGACTGCGCATTCATATTCTCCTTGGCCAAAGAATCCACGCATAACTTGTGCCAGAATGAACCAGCGCAATTCTACGACCTTTTTTGCCCCAACACGCCCTCCGCTACACCAAACTGCAAAAAAATGCACCAGCAGCTGCCCAGATATTATGCAAAAAAGAAAGCCGCCCTTTGCGGAGCGGCTTTCTTTTTTTTGAAGCGCGTGAAAATGGGTCTAGTTGTAAGCACTCTCCGAATGCTGCGTCTGGTCGAGGCCCATGATCTCGTCTTCCTTCTCCACCCGCAGACCGATGGTCTTGTCGAGTACGAAGGCAATGACGAGGGTGACGATGAAAGCGTAAGCGCCGGCCGCCACGACAGCGATCACCTGGGTGAGGAACTGTTTCGGGTCGCCCGCCAGGAGCCCCTTGGCGCCAACCGTGGCGAAGATACCGGTCAGGAGTGCACCGGTGGTGCCGCCGATACCGTGAACGCCGAAGGCGTCGAGGGAGTCGTCATACTTGAGCTTCGCTTTCATGAGGACACCGCCGTAGCAGACCACACCGGCCACGAGGCCAAGGATGATGGCAGCGCCGGGCTGGACGAAACCGGCCGCGGGCGTAATGACGACGAGGCCGGCAACCACGCCGGAGCCAAAGCCCAGGGCCGAGGGCTTGCCGGCATGGATCCACTCGGCGATCATCCAGGAAAGGCCGGCAGCGGCCGGAGCGATCATGGTGGTGGCGAAGGCGAGGCCGGCGAGCCCACCGGCGGCGTCGGAGCAGTTGGGGCCGACGATGGCGGAGCCGGCATTAAAACCGAACCAGCCGAACCAGAGCATGCCGATGCCGAGCATGGTAAGCGGCAGGCTGTGGGGGGCCATCCGCTCATGGGGAAAGCCGTGGCGCTTGCCGAGGAAGACGAGGGCCGCCAGGGCCGAGATACCGGAGGAGAGATGAACGACGGTGCCACCGGCAAAATCGAGGGCGCCCTTCTTGAAGAGCCAGCCGTCGGTCATCCAGACCCAGTGGGCCAGCGGATCGTAGACCAGGGTCGTCCAGACGAGGACGAAGATGCAGTAGGCCGAAAACTTGATCCGCTCCGCCAGGGCTCCGGAGATGAGGGCGACGGTAATCATGGCGAACATCGCCTGGTACATGGCGAAGACGTACTCGGGAATGGCGCCCGGCTCGGTGGGCACATTCTGGAACAGGGCGTAGACGGGGTTACCGTCCTTGAAGGAGATGAGCCCGTTCAGGAGCACCTTGCTCGTATTGCCGATGAGTCCCATGAAGGCGTCCGGCCCGAAGGCGAGGGAGTAGCCGATGACGGCCCACTGAACCCCGACGATACCCATGGCGACAAAGGAATGCATGATGGTGGAGAGGACGTTTTTCTGGCGAACCATGCCGCCGTAGAAGAAGGCCAGACCAGGGATCATGAAAAGGACGAGAGCGCTGGATACGAGCATCCAGGCGGTGTCGCCGGTGTTAAGGACCGGGTCGACGTTCTTGGGTGCTGCCGTAGCGGCAGCAGCGGGTGCGGCGGCAGCCGGCGCAGTTGCAGGGGCGGCAGCCGGAGTGGCAGCAGCCGGTGCGGCAACGGGGGCCGCTGCGGGCTTCGCTTCATCGGCCAGCACTGCCATGGGTGCCATGACCGTAATCATGGCCAGCGTAATCATGACGAACAGGGATTTGATGCCGGTGACCGGCGAGCCAACGGCTGATGGGGCCGCGGCACCCATTGCCTTGCGTTCGATACCACTTTGTACCATCGTAAAAACCTCCGATTTTATTTTGGCTTTTCCTGAAACCTAAATAGCTTCGTTGCCTCTTTCGCCGGTCCTGATGCGAACCGCCTCGTCCACGGGGAGGACAAATATCTTGCCGTCGCCGATGCGGCCGGTCTTGGCCGTGTTCTCAATGGTTTCCACGACCTTCGCCACGAGCTCGTCGTCGATGGCAATCTCGATCTTCACCTTGGGGATGAAATCCACCACATACTCGGCACCACGGTAAAGTTCGGTGTGCCCTTTCTGACGTCCGAAACCCTTGACTTCTGAAACGGTGATCCCTTCAACTCCGATTTCGTTCAAGGCGTCCTTGACTTCATCAAGCTTAAAGGGCTTGATGATGGCTTCGATAAGCTTCATTGCTTGCCTCCGTTGTTGTTTGTGCGCTTCCGGTGATAGTTGCTCAGAGCATCACTGCCCTGGATGTGTCTCTGACTTCCCCCTTTCATAAATGATGCCATCAAATCTTTGCAATATTTTCAGGTGGTTACCTAAAACCATTTCTAGCGAGCCACCATGGTTGCTTATTTTTTGATGCCGCTGAATGCAAAAGCGGCAGATGAAAGCGGCAAGAAGATTCGACCCAATGCAAAGATTCAGTTTACAGCCGGGACGCTTCATTTCATCACGTCCGGTTCCGCTGCTCTTCATGCGCCATGAACAAAAAAAGGCGCCTGTCACCATAGGTGACGAGGCGCCTTTGCCTTCGTTGCAAACCCTTCAGCACGTCATTGTGCTCTTGATTGTTCCGACAAGAGAAAGCACAAGTTGTGCCATCTTCTTCACATCGCCAAAACTAAAGTAATTTCAATGTATTACCTCACACCAGCTTCCTGTATAGCCGTAAACGGTGCCTATTTTTTCATCCGATATCGCTTGTCAGCAGATCAGCGCTGCCTGTCCTGTTGCTTATGGGGGTAATAGCCGCCCCCCAAAGGAAGATGGCGCAGGTTGAAATCGGGATAGGCGGTGACCGAAACCTCTCCCTGGTCGAGCCCCTCAAGCTCCAGGTCCTTGGGCACGCGCAGCCCGATGACTTTGTCCAGCAGCGTGAAAAAGACCCAGGAGATGATGAAGACGTACGCAACGTTGGCCACGATCCCGATGCACTGGGCCACGAACTGGCCCGTATCGCCATAGAAGAGGCCGGCCACCGTCCCCTTGACGCCATTGAAGCCGTCGCCGTACTTGCCGTCGGCAAAGAGCCCGAGGGCAAGGACCCCCCAGGCCCCGTTGACGCCGTGCACCGAAATGGCGCCCACCGGGTCGTCCACCTTCAGTGTTCGCTCCACAAAGAAGATGCTCATGCAGCAGAGAACACCCGCGACGATGCCGATGAGAACCGAAACCGGTGCCGTGACGAAGGCACAGGGAGCCGTGATGGCAACAAGCCCTGCCAGCAAGCCGTTAGCGCTCAACGAGATGTCGGGCTTGCCGAAACGCACCCACATGTAGACCCATGAGGAGAACGCGCCGCCGGCACTTGCCAGCATGGTGTTGGTGGCGATGACGGCTATCCGCAGGTCCGTACCGGCGAGGGAGGAGCCGGCGTTGAACCCGAACCAGCCGAAGGCGAGGATAAAACAGCCGACCAGGGCCATCGGGATATGGTGCCCCGGGATGGGGTTGGGGGAGCCGTCGCGGTTGAACTTGCCGATACGCGGCCCGAGCACCTTGGCCCCTGCCAGGGCGATTACCCCACCGGTCATGTGAACGACCGAAGAGCCGGCGAAATCCACATGGCCGTGGCCTAACCCGAAGCTTGCCCCGAGATTGGCAAGCCAGCCGCCGCCCCAGACCCAGTTGGCGTAGAGGGGATAGATGATGGCGGAGACAAAGAAAGCGTAGACGAAAAACGACTTCATGTTCCAGCGCTCGGCCATGGCGCCGGTGGGGATAGTGGCGGTCGTGTCCATGAACACCATCTGGAAGAGGAAGAGACAGAAAATGGAGGCGTCGTAGACATCGCCCGAAAGAAAGAACCCTTTCATCCCGAACAGGCCGAAATCCTTGCCGAACAGGTGGATGACGAACTCGCTGTTGAGAGCCTTGGCCCCTCCTAGTGCCGCCACACCGCCCACGCCCCCCATCTGGAGGGCAAAGCCGCACATCCAGTAACCGAGGAGCCCCAAAGCGTAGACCATGAAATTCATGGCCATGGTGTGGCCCGCGTTCTTGGCCCGGGTGAAACCGGTCTCTGCCATGGCGAAGCCGGCCTGCATGAACATGACGAGGAAGCCGCAGACGAGGGTCCAGACAATGTTGATGGCTATCCGGTTGTGCCCTGCCACGTCCGCCACCTTGGCTGCCAGCGGCTCGGATTTAGCGAGCTTATCCAGGTCCTCGGCGGTCGGTGCGTTGGCGGAGCTGCCGACAATATCAGCGGCAACCCCGGTGCTGGCCCCCGCCGGATCGGGCCTCGCGGCCTGCGCCGTTACCGGGGGAGGAGTTGCGGATAGCTTCTCCTCACCCAAGGCCGGTGCAGCGAGAACCAGCGCAAGGAGGACAGCCCCCAGTAAGCTGTTCAATCTAGTGTACATCCTCGTCACGTTCTACTCCTTTCCCTGAAGCACGGCAGGGACGCCGTTGCCACGCTACCATGCAAAAAGGCGCCATACACCCCGAAAAGAGTGCATAGGCGCCTTTGCCTGTTTCACTATACTCAACTGTTGCTACACCTGCCGTTAAACGTCCCGGGTATTCAGCCGTGGCCTGCCTGGATGACAGCGCCACCGGCAACGATGATGGCAAGCCCCACCCAGGTGGAAACGGGAATCGCCTCCCTGAACACGAAACGCCCCGCCAGGACGCTCACCACGGCAAACACGGCAACATAGACGCCCAGAAGCCGGGAGAAATCCCACTTGACCGTGTTTACCACCACGCCGTACCCGCCCAGCATCAGGAAGCCGGCAACGATGAACCAGGCGACGCTGCCGCGCAGGCCTTTCCTGATCACGGCATCCCCCGCTACCTCAAGGGTGGCCGCAGCGATGAATATGAACCATGCCACTACCGTCATATGTCGTTCGCTTCCTTTCGTGTCACTCGTCAGCGCGCAGGCCCGCGATGCATGATGAGCAGGATCAGCAGGAGGAAGACGATCACCATGATCCCTATGCCCAGAGCAATCCAGAGGGCCTTCTTCCCGCTCTGCTTCCAGGGGGCCGGCGCCTGGAGCCGGTCGCAGCGGCCGGTCACCTGTACCGTGCTCGGATCGTCGAGCTCCGCTTTCATGGCGGCAGCCGTGTGATAGCGCTTGCCTGGCTCACGCTCCATGGCGTGGAGGATGATTTCTTCGACCTGCGGCGTGACTCCAGGGTTGCGTTTGCGCGGCGCCACGGGATCACCGGTGACGCGGGCGTTCATCACGACGAACAGGTTCTCGTTCTCGCCCGAAAAGGGCGTTACCCCCACCACCATTTCGTAGAGCATGGCGCCCAGGCTGTAGATGTCGGTCCGCTCATCGCCCCGCTTTCCCTTCACCTGCTCGGGAGCCATGTAATCGGGAGTTCCCACGGCCGGAGTGAAACCGGTGAAGGTTATCCGCCGCCCCTCGGCCGCCTTGGCGATACCGAAATCCATGATGCGGATCGTCCCGTCGTAGCAGATCATGATGTTCTGCGGCTTGAGGTCGCGGTGAACGACGCCGTGCTCGTGCATGTAGGCAAGCGCGTCGCACATGCGGCTGGCAAGCTTGAGGGCGTCCTTCTCCGGCATGGGTCGCACGCTGTTCAAAAGGTGAGCGAGAGTGTAGCCGCGCAGATACTCGGTGACGATATAGGGCCGGCTGCGGTGCTCGATGGGGACGAACCTGAGAATGTAGGGATGATCGAGGCTCAGACCGATCTCTTCCTCCCGCTCGAAGCGGGAGAAGAAACCGGGGTCGCTTTCGAACTCCATGAACGGCACCTTCACCGCCACGGTTTCGTGGGTGGTGCGGTCGGTCGCCTTGAAGATGGTGGCCATCCCGCTTCTGCTGATGGTTTCTTCGATGAAGAAGCGGTCGTCGAGGGTCTGCCCCGGCCGGAGGTCATAGCCGGCAGGTTGGGACGTCGGCTCGTGGTACACGGGAAGCCCGCGGTAGTACGACATCTTCTCGACGTCGTTCACCTGCAGGACCTGCACGGAGAGGTTGTCGTCGG
Organism: Geobacteraceae bacterium; assembly: GCA_036518575.1. Classification (GTDB taxonomy): domain Bacteria; phylum Desulfobacterota; class Desulfuromonadia; order Geobacterales; family Geobacteraceae; genus DATDMX01. The sequence goes on from DATDMX010000064.1 coordinate 8,030, forward strand.
TGCCGCGGCTCTCGGCCAGTGCCACAAGCTGCCGGCACGCCTGGGCCGGGGAGTGCCGGGAAACGATGTCGGCGATTTCCTTATCGGCCACATGGGCGTAGAGGCCATCGGAACAGAGAACGATCCGGTCTCCCTTCACCACCGTGGCACTCTCCACGTCGACCCGGATCATGGGGTCGTGGCCGACGCTACGGGTAAGTATGGAGCGGTGTTCGCTCGTCTTGGCGTCCTGCTCGGAAATAAGCCCGAACTTCTGCTGCATCCCCACGTAGGAATGGTCCGTGGAGAGCTGTCGGATCTCCCCCGCGTGAACGAGATAGACCCGCGAGTCCCCCACGTTCCCCACCACCACTTCGTCGTTACGCAGCACGGCGATGGAGAGGGTCGTCGCCATGCGTGACCGGCCATGGTTCTCCATCGACTTGTCGTAGACCGCCAGATTGGCGGCGTTGAACATGAGGGTAATGAGCTGCTGGGGAGTCTTCCCGGCCTCGCTCTCCCGAAAGGACG
>DATDMX010000065.1:0-4493 GCA_036518575.1 Geobacteraceae bacterium
GCTCGCCAAGTTCGCCCATAACGGCGGCCTCTACCGGGGTAAGAAGCCGGTCCACTGGTGTTCCTCCTGCGTCACGGCGCTCGCCGAGGCGGAAGTTGAGTACGCCGACAAGACCTCCCCCTCCGTCTACGTGAAGTTCCGGTTGAAGGACGATATCTCCGGGTCCGTACCCGCAGTGGCCGGGAAAGACGTGTACGCGGTTATCTGGACCACCACTCCCTGGACCCTGCCCGCGAACCTGGCCATCGCCATTCATCCCGATTTCACCTACGTCGCCCTCGAGGTGAATGGAGAGGTCCTCATCGTGGCCGAAGGGCTCAAGGATGCCTTCCTTGCCGCCAACGGCCTCGAAGGCACGGTGCTCGCCACTTTCCCGGCGCAGGTGCTCGAGCGCAAACTCTGCCGTCACCCCTTCTACGAGCGCGACTCGGTCATCCTCCTCGGCGAACACGTGACCCTCGACGCCGGCACCGGCTGCGTCCACACCGCTCCCGGTCACGGCCAGGAGGACTACGAGCTTGCCCTCAAGGAAGGGCTCGATATTTACAACCCCGTGGACAACCACGGCAAGTTTCTCGGCAATCTCGAATTCTTCGGCGGCCAGTTCGTCTTCGCCGCCAACCCCAACGTCATCGAGAAGCTGAAGGAAGTAGGCGCCCTCGTGGGCGAAGGCGCGGTGACCCACTCCTATCCCCACTGCTGGCGCTGCAAGAAGCCGATCATCTTCCGCGCCACCGAGCAATGGTTCATCTCCATGTCGGCCAACGGCCTGCGGCAGCAGGCGCTCGATGCGATCAACACCGTCGAGTGGGTCCCCCGCTGGGGCAAGGAGCGCATCTACGGCATGATCGAGAACCGCCCCGACTGGTGCATCTCGCGCCAGCGCAGCTGGGGGGTTCCCATCACCGCCTTCTCCTGCACCTCCTGCGGCGAGTACCTGGCCGACGGCGCCACCATGGACTTCGTGGCTGAAATCTTCAAAAAGGAGAGCGCCGACGTCTGGTTCGACTGGGAGGCCGAGCGGCTCCTTCCCCCCGGGACGACGTGTCCGTCGTGCGGCGCCGCCTCGTTTGCCAAGGAGATGGACATCCTTGATGTCTGGTTCGACTCGGGCGTCTCCCACGCTGCGGTCCTTGAACCGAGCGCCAAGCTTTCCTCGCCGGCCGACATGTACCTTGAGGGCAGCGACCAGCACCGTGGCTGGTTCCACTCCTCGCTCCTGGAGAGCGTGGGAACCCGCGGCCGCGCCCCCTACAGGACCGTTCTCACCCACGGCTTCGTGGTGGACGGGTCGGGCCGCAAGATGAGCAAGTCGGTGGGGAATGTGGTGGCGCCCGAAGAGGTGATCAAGAAGTTCGGAGCCGAGATCTTGAGACTCTGGGTTGCCGCCCAGGACTACCGGGACGACATCCGCATCTCGCCGGAGATCCTTAACCGTCTGGCCGAGGCGTATCGGCGCATCCGCAACACGTGCCGCTACATCCTCGGGAACATTGCCGACTTCGACCCGGCCGCCGATTGCGTCGCCTACGCCGACATGCCCGAACTGGACCGGTGGGCTCTCCACCAGCTTGAGCTCCTCAAGGAGAAGGTGCAGGCAGCCTACAACGAGTACGAGTTCCACGTCCTCTACCATGCGGTGAACGGCTTCTGCACCGTGGAGATGAGCGCCTTCTACCTCGACATCCTCAAGGACCGGGTCTACACGAGCAGAAAGGACTCCCGCGAGCGCAGGAGCGCCCAGACCGTCATGTACCGCATCCTCGATACCCTCGTGCGGCTCATCGCCCCGGTCCTCTCCTTTACCTCCGACGAGGTGTGGGGGTACATGCCGGGAAGCCGCGAAGAGAGCGTGCACCTGGCAGGTTTCCCGGCAGCCTGCCCCGAGTGGAAGGATGAGACCTTGGTGGAGCGCTGGGAGCGGATCATGAAGGTGCGGGGCGAGATCTCGAAGGCGCTGGAGCAGGCGCGCGTGGCAAAGACCATCGGCCACTCCCTCGACGCAGCCGTTACCATCGCCGCCCCGCAGGAGCTGCGCGAGTTTCTCGGCGGCTATGCCGGGGAGTTGAAGAGCATCTTCATCGTCTCCAAGGTAGACCTTGTGACGGAGCTGGGTGGCGATGCCTATGCTGCCGAGGGGCTTGACGGGGTGCGGATTCGCGTTACGGCCGCTCCGGGCGAAAAGTGTGAGCGCTGCTGGTGCTACGACGAGGAGATCGGCAAGGACAGCGCGCATCCGACCATATGCCCCAAATGCCTCGCGGCAGTGAAGTAGGAACGCCACTTTTCCGCAATCTCTGTGTCAGACTTCGAGCTTGTTTGTGCGGCGTAGCGCTGTTTATGCCCTCTGGGTACTACGCCTCCGCACAATCTCTTGTCTTCCTTGACCTTGCGAAAAATTGGCGCTCCTAGGACTTTTTTAGGGACCTGCATGAAAGCAAAATATCTCATCCTACTCATCGTCTCGGTCATCGTGCTCGTCCTCGACCAGACGACGAAGCTCTACATCGACCGGCACATGGAGATCTACAACTCCATCACGGTTGTGGAGAATTTCTTCAACATCACCTACCTGCGCAACAAGGGGGCTGCCTTCAGCTTTCTCGCCACCTTTCCCTACCGGCTGCAGTTCTTCATCCTCGTCTCGCTCGTGGCCATCGGCGTCATCATTGCCGTCTTTCGCCGCCTCCGGTCCGACCAGCGCTTCGCCGCCTTTTCCCTCGCTCTCATCTTCTCCGGGGCGCTCGGCAACCTCATCGACCGCGTGAGGCTGGGCGAGGTGATCGACTTCCTCGACGCCCACTGGTACGACCATCACTGGCCCGCCTTCAACGTGGCTGACTCCGCCATCTGCGTCGGCGTCTTCCTCCTCGCGGTGGACATGTACCTGGAAGAGCGCCGCCACCGCCCGGGGAGTGACTCCCCGCAGTAAAGCCCGTTGAGAGGAGGCTTGCCGTGAGAAAACTCCTCCCCGCCTTCGCCAGATTATTCCTTCTCTTCGCATCCCTACTCGTTTTCCCCGCCACGCTTCTCGCCCAGCAGACGCGGGAGTGCCTCGTCTACGACCTTTCCTGGACGGGTATCGACGTCGGCCGTGCCACCCAGGAGGTGAGCGCCGATGGCCGGACGCGCCGGGTCGTCGCCACCTTCCACTCCAACGCGTGGCTATCCCTCTTTCTCCCCGTGGACGACCGAATCGAGAGCAGTTACGATGTGGTCGGCGCGCCCTTTCCCGGGATTACCCGCACCTATCGCATGCGTCTTAGCGAGGGGCGCTACCAGCGCGACCGCGAGATCATCTTTGCCCCCGAAAAGGGGCGGGCCCGCTACCATGACCGCCTGACGGGCGAAGTGGCGGACGTGGTGATCCCCCCCCCCACCTACGACATCTATGGAAGTTTCTACTTTGTCCGCCACCTGCCGCTGGAAGTGGGGAAATCGGTTTTCGTGAACGTGCTCGACGGCAAGGAGGCGCGGCGGGTGGAGGTGCAGGTGCTGCGGCGGGAGAAGCTGCGTACCATCTTCGGCAGGGTGGAGACCATCGTCGTCAGGCCCCTCGTCGCCCGCGAAGGGGTGTTCGAGGTGAAGAAGGGTGTGACCATCTGGCTCACCAATGACAGTCGTCGCATTCCGGTGCGGGTGGAGACGAAGGTGACGGTGGGAAGTGTCACGGCCAGCCTGGTGGAGATGAGGTAGGGCTACACGCCCCGCACGAGATCGATCACCGTCACCTCCGGCGGCGCCAGAAAACGGATCGGCGCCCCCCACGTGCCGGCCCCGCGGTTCACATAGAGGGATGAGCCGCTGCCCGCCGCGGAGAGCCCCATCTTCACCGGGTAGAAGAAGTGGGTGACGATGTTGAAGGGGAAGATCTGCCCCTTATGGACGTGGCCGGAGAGCTGGAGGTCGAAGAGGCCACGGGCCTCGGCGGCCACCACCGGCCGGTGTTTGAGAAGAAGGGTGTAGCCGTCCGTCGGAAGTCCTTGCAGAAGCGCACTTTCTGATACCCGGTGCGTGAGGCCGGCACGCTCCCCGGCCGGGTCGTCCACCCCGGCGATGTTCACGACCCCTCCCGCACTGGTTTCTTCGCCCCGCAGTAATGTGAGCCCCGCTTCCCGGCAGAACGCCTCCATCTCCCCCAGCCCCACATAGTATTCATGATTTCCCGTGATGGCGAACTTGCCAAGCTTCGACTTGATCGCCCCGATCATTCTGGCAAGCGGGGCATAGCCATCGGGCTGGCCATCGAGGAGGTCGCCGGTGATGACGAGGAGGTCGGGTTCGGCCGCCCGCACGGCGGCGAGAATGCGCGCCAGTCGCTCTTCCCTCACGATGAGCCCCAGGTGGACATCCGAGAGCTGCACGATCCGGAGTCGCGGCATGGCAGGCGGGAGCTTCGTGGTGGCGATGGTGACATGCTCGGTCCGGATGGAAAGAGCCTCGAAGAAGCCGTAGACCGAGATGCAGAAGGCGGTGGCCACGGGAAGAATGAA
>DATDMX010000066.1:0-11627 GCA_036518575.1 Geobacteraceae bacterium
ATCCCCACGGAACAAATGAGGAGATACTTCCAGGTCGCTTCGATGGAGCGGGCATTCTGATTGAAATAGATAAGCGGGGCCATGGAGACTGTGGTGGTTTCCAGAGCCACCCAGAGAAGGCCCAGATGCTGGGTGATGGTGACCATCCCCATGGCCGAGAGACACACGAGGAGCCCCATGCAGAGGACCCGGTTGGAGCGCTCTTGGCGGTAGGAAAGGTAGCCCACGGCGTAGAAGGCACAGACACCGAAGAGGAGGCTTATGCACAGGAGGACCACCTTCCCCAGCGGGTCGAGCCAGATCCAGCCTCCGGGTGAGGGCGGCGGGGCGTTTCCCACGAGAAATGCCGTGAGTACGAGATGAGCACACGCCACAACCGGGAGAGTGAGTGGCCGCAACCGGTTGTCCGGTACGATCCACGCTATCAAAGCCCCGATTAGGGGCAGCAGAACAAGGGCAACCAGCATCCGGCTACTCCTCCTTGAGTGTCCGCAGGCGGGACGTGTCGATGGACGAAAACTCCCGACTGATGTGGTTGATGACGATCCCCATGACGAATATCCCCACGAGGAGGTCGAGGAGCGCACCAGCCTCCACCATCACCGGCATGGCCTCGGTCAGGAGGAGGCCAAAGACGAAAATCCCGTTTTCCATGACCAGATAGCCGATAACCTGGGAGATGGCCTTGCGGCGGGTGGTGAGGATCAGGAAACCGGTCAGCAGGGTCGCGATGGAGGCCGGGACGAAGAGAAGGTCCTTGTGTTCGGGCGCAAGGGGCAGCTTTTCGGCAAAGACAAAAGCAAGAGCGGTAAAGACGGCACCGAGGAGGAGGGTCGATATGTAGCCGAGAAACGGTTCCACCTCGCGTCGGATCTGAACCTTGCGCACGGCATCGGTGATGAGGTAGGGGATGACGATACCCTTGGCGAGGATGATGCCGGCGGTTATGCCGGCCAGATGGCCGGAAAAGGGGTGAATGAGTCCCGGCAGAATGCCGAGGATCACCCCTTGGGCAGCCACGGCCCTGATGGAGAAGACGAGCCGGCTTGTGCCGAGCATCACTAGGTTGATCAGCATCACGAGCACCAACAGTTGATCGGCAAATGAACTCATGGGATTTACCTCAGTACCAGCAGCATGGCGAAGGCCGAGAGAATGGTGGCGCCCACCAGAAGCTGCGGGATGCGAACAAGCCGCAGACGCGCCATGACGGACTCGACCACGCCGATGGCCACCGCCAGCCCCAGCATGGCAAGGATGAAGATGCCCCAGTCCCCCAGCGAATTTCCCGTCGAGATGGGGAGAGCCACATTGATGAAGATCGCCCCGAGCACGAAAAGTTTCAGGGCTGCGCCGTAGAGAATGATCCCGAAGGCGGGACCGCTGTGGTCGAGAACCATGACCTCGTGAATCATGGTCAGCTCCAGATGGGTATTGGGATCGTCAAAGGGGAGGCGGCAGTTTTCCGCCAGGAGGGTTATGAAAAGTGCCCCCACCAGAAGTAGCATGCTGGCGCCGGCAGCCAGCCAGGCGGCCGGGGTCGGATAGGTCAAAATGCCGGAGAGGCTGAGCGACTTGCTCATGCGTGCCAGGGTGATGAGGGCAAAAAAGAGCGTCGGTTCGGCAAGACAGGAAAAGGTCACCTCGCGGGCCGCCCCCATCCCCTCGAAACTGGAGCCGGTATCAAGGGCGGCGATGGTCGTGAAGAACCGCGCCAGGCCAAAGAGGTAGGCAAAGAGAACCAGGTCACCGCTGAACGAAAACGGCGCCGCGTGACGTCCGAGCGGCACGAGGAGGGCCGCCACAAGGGTCGCCGCCAGTGTCACCACGGGACCGGCACGGAATACCCAGGTGGTGGTCTCGCTGAACACCGACCCCTTGCGGAAGAGCTTGATCAGGTCGTAGTAGGGCTGCAGGTACGGTGCACCGACCCGGCCGGCGAAAGCGGCCTTGGTCTTGCCGATGACCCCGAGGAGGAGGGGGGGGATGAGCAGTGCCACCGTGCAGTGGATAATGATGTCTGTCATAAGTGCCATCCTCGTTAGCAGGCTGCTGAAACCTCAATGCGTCCAGAGCATCAGGACGAACAGCACGGCAAAGATGTAGAGCATGTAGATGTGAAGCTGGCCGTGCTGCAGCTTCCTGAGGCAGGAAAACGCCAGACCGACCCCGTGGAAGGCCGGCGTCAGTACCCGGTCGAGCACCGTTTCGGTGACCTCGTAATCAAAGCGCACTCCGGAGCGCAGAAAGACGCCGGCCGTTCCGGGTCTGCGACGCAGAGGGGCGACGAGTGCTCCAAGAAGATTCACCACCAGCTCGCTGAACGACGTGCCGGTGTACTGCATCCTCGGGGTTGGTTCCAGGTAACCGCACCCCCACGTGGTACTTTCGGCGGGAAGGAACCGCCGCAGCCGTCGCAGGTACACGACACCAATCCCAAGCGCAAGGACCACTAACCCGCCGTTGACAATCGCAAGAGGGACGAACGGTACACTGCCCGTCACCCGGGCAATGGCGCCCGCTTCCATTCCGCTATACGAGGCGACAGCCGGCGTCACCAGCCCGACCAGCAGGGGGGGGACCATGCCGGCAGCGAGGCAGCCCGCGGCAAGAAGAGCCATGGGGCCCGTCATCCATGCCCCGGCTTCGTGGCCGTGGCGGGCGCCATCGGAGCGCGGCGCGCCGAGAAAAATAATGCCATAGAGCTTGACGAAGGTGATGACCGCCAGCCCGCCCACCAATGCCAGTACCGGCGCCACGAGAGCCGCCACCGGCAGGGGGGCGGAAATGCCATCAGTGATTGCCCCCACATAGAGAAACAACTCGCCCACGAAGCCGTTCAGGGGTGGCAGACCGCAGATGGCCAGGGAGCCCACGAGAAAAAGGAGAGACGTCGCGGGCATGCGCCGGGCAAGCCCACCCATCCGGTCGATCTCGCGGGTGCCGGTCCCATGGATAAGCGCCCCGCTCCCCAGGAAGAGAAGCGACTTGAACACACCGTGATTAACGATGTGGATGAAGGCACCGGAGAAGCCGCACACCACGAGGTAGGGGGTCTGGGTCTGGAGACCAACGAGCCCTAGACCGATACCGATGAAGATGATCCCGACGTTCTCAATGCTGCTGCAGGCAAGCAAACGTTTCAGGTCGCGCTGGCCGGTGGCCAGAGCAATGCCGTTCACCGCCGACCACGTACCGAGAAGAAGGACGAGCCAACCAAGCCACGCCGGTAGCCCGCAGAAAAATGACAAGGTGCGCAAAATGCCATAGACACCCATCTTCAGCATCAGGCCCGACATCATGGCCGACACGTGGCTGGGGGCATTGGCGTGGGCTCCGGGCAGCCAGAAGTGCAGCGGCATGAGGCCCGCCTTGCCGCCAAACCCTACGAGCGCTGTTACAATGATAACCGTCGCGTACGGCAGCGTCTGGGAAAGGGAATGGGCGACGGGAAACGCAAAGGAACCGACGGTGCCGCGCAAAAGGGAGAACATGACGAAGAGCGCCATGGTGCCGGTATGGGTGGCTATGAGGTAGACGGTACCGACCCTCTGCACCTCGGAGCTTTGCTGTTCGGTCGTCAGGAGGAAATAGGCAGCCAACGCCATGACCTCCCAAGCCATGAGGAACAGCACGCCGTTGCGGGCCATGACGACCACCACCATGGCGGCGGCAAAAAGCCCGAGAAAAAACGTGAGCTTCCCTGCTCCGGCCTGCTTTCCACCCGGCCAGTAGGACAGCGAGTAGACCGAGGCGCAACCGGTGACAAGGAATAGGGGGAAGAGAAAAATGGTCGAGAGCTGATCGACCGAGAGAATTGCGGGGCCGAAGGGGAGCGGCCAGTCGAGCTGATAGGTGATGCCCGGGGTTCCAGCCAGAAGGGCGATGACGGCAGTCTCGCCTAGGAGGGAAGCGACCACGGCGCCAAGAGCTGCGAGCCGTTGTCCGAACAGGGGACGATTCAAGAGAACACCCGGCACTCCGGATAGTGCCAGCACTATTGCCGCGGCCAGAAGGCACGCCGTCGGTTCAAGCGAGATGGTCACACATGCCTCACAACTACCCTCTCGCACATGTCAGGGTCGAACATGGTATTGGGTGGCATAAAAAGTTATGCGTCATAAAAATTGTAACACTTTTCCAAAATATATGGTATAAATGCTCACACGTCAATAAAATTATGAGACACACCATAGTATACGACGCATAGCAAGGGAGAGTGCCATTATGTCGAACACACGACTGAACATCACGCTGCCGACCCCGATCGTGGACGACATCAAGGCCCTGTACGGGCAGCGGGGGTTGAGCCAGTTTCTGGAGGAAGCGGCGCGGGAAAAACTTGCGCAGGTGAAGAAGAAAGCCTTCAAGGGGCTCATCGAAGGATACCAGTCGACGGCGGAGGAAACGAAAGAGGTACTCAAAAAATTCGAAGCCGCCGTAACGGAGAAACGCGATGTTTAAACGTGGCGGTATCTATGCGGTGGACCTGCCTCACGCCGACACCCAGGAACCGGAGGTCTGCCCCTGTCTCGTGGTGAGCAACAATATCAGCAACGAATTTTCGCCGGTTGTGACCATCATCCCCCTGAGCTTCACGAGGCTGGAGAAGATCTACGATTTCGAAACGCTCCTGCCGGCGACCGGTACCGGCCTGGACAGGGACGCTAAAATAAGCTCCCATATCCTCATAACCATCGACAAGGCTCACGTGGTGGGTAACCGCCTCGGCTTTCTCACCAAGGCGCTCATGACCCATGTAGAAAAAGCGCTACGTCTGCAGCTCGGCATCGAAGATGCCTCGAGTTACATAAAAGGATAGCCCCATGCTGCTCGAACCATCCGAAGCCGCGCAGGCGCTCAATGTCGATGAAAAGACCGTCGTGCGCTGGATCAGAAAAGATAATCTTCCGGCCGAGCTTATCCAGGGCGACTACCGGATAAACCCCGTGGATCTCCTGGAATGGGCGACGGAGCGCGGCATCAAGGTCAACCCGGCGCTCTACAAGATGCACGAGGCGGACAATCGCCCGCTGCCGACCCTGAGCCAGGCAGTGGCGGCTGGCGGCGTTCACTGCGGCGTCCCCGGCGCTGACAAAGAGACGGTTCTGCGCAACGTCGTGGCGGCCCTTGACCTGCCGCCCGAAATCGACCCGGAATTCATCCTGCAAGTCCTCCTGGCGCGAGAGGCCATGGGCACCACCGCCGTGGGCGACGGCATCGCCATCCCCCACGTACGTAACCCCATCCTGGTCCAGTTGCCCACGCCGAAGATATCCCTGAGCTTTCTCGACCAGCCCGTCGATTTCGGGGCGCTCGACGGCAAGCCGGTGCAGATTCTCTTCACCATCATCACCCCGAGCATCAGAATGCACTTGCATCTCCTCTCGAAACTGGCGTACTGTCTGCGCGAGCCACGCCTGCGTAATATCCTGGGCAGGGAGTGCAATGCCGAGGCAATCATGGCGACTATCCTCGAAATTGAAAGGGATATCGGGAAAGGGACATCATGACGGGTGATCCGACGGCCACGCTCCCCGCACTCCTCCTCATCGTCGCAACGGCACTGGCGGCCCTCTCCGGCCTGCCGCTCCTGTTGCGGATACTGAGCCCGACCCTTGGCCAGCGCTTCGCTGCGCTAGCGATGGTAGCGGCATCGGTCGCGGGGATAGGCGGCGCCGTCTGCGTGCTCCTGGCCCGCAGCAGCATCACCTTCCAGCTTGCCTGGCCGTTTCCCTTCGGTCCGGCCGAATGCGGCGTCGATCCGCTAACCGCCTTCTTTTCGCTCCCCATTCTCATTGTTGCCGGCTGCTGCAGCGTCTATGCGCTGGAGTACTGGCCGGCACGGAACAACCCCCGCACCATCCGCAAACTCACCTTCTTTTTCGGCCTCCTCGTCTCGTCCATGCTCTCCGTCGTCCTGACCCGCTCGGCGGGTCTGTTCCTGCTGGCCTGGGAAATCATGGCCCTGGCTGCCTACTTCGTTCTCACCACGGACGACCATACGCCGGAAGTGCGCGACGCCGGCACCCTCTACATGATCTGTACCCACACGGGAACCCTGGCCCTCTTTGCCATGTTCGCCCTCCTCAAGGGCCTTTCCGGCGCCTACACCTTTCCGGCCGCCGGGTCGCTCTCCGCCGTCGCCCCCCTTACCACCGCTCTCTACGTGGTGGCCCTCTTCGGGTTCGGTTTCAAGGCGGGGATCATGCCGCTGCACGTCTGGCTTCCCTCGGCCCATGCCAACGCGCCGAGCCACATATCGGCCATCATGTCCGGTGTCATTCTGAAAGTTGGCATCTACGGTCTGGTGAGGACACTGTCGTTTTTCACGGGCTTCCCGCTCTGGTGGGGCGTGGTGCTCCTCGTCCTCGGCATGGTGTCGGGGATAGTGGGCGTTCTCTACGCCCTGGGACAGCACGACCTCAAACGGCTCCTCGCCTACCACAGCATCGAAAATGTGGGCATCATCGTCATGGGCATCGGCACGGCCCTCATCGGGGCGTCCTGCGGCTCGTCGCTCCTCGTCCTCCTGGGGCTGGCGGGGGCGCTCCTGCACGTTCTGAATCACGCTACCTTCAAGGCGCTCCTCTTTCTGGGGGCCGGCTCCATCATTCACGCCGCCGGCACCCGGGAGATCGACCGTATGGGAGGGCTTCTGCGCCGTATTCCCTGGACGGCCGCCGCCTTTCTCGTGGGAGCTGTCGCCATCTGCGGGCTCCCCCCCCTCAACGGCTTTGTGAGCGAGTTCCTGATCTATCTCGGTTTCTTCCGGGGGGTTGTGGACCATGACGGCGCCGTCGCCATCGCCCTCTCCCTGGCCGCCCCGGCACTGGCACTCATCGGCGGTCTGGCAGTCGCCTGCTTCGTGAAAGTCTTCGGCGTTGTTTTTCTCGGCGCTCCCCGGACACCTTCCACCGTCCCTCCCCACGAAGCAGGCTTTTCCATGCGCTTTCCCATGGGAGTCCTCTCGGGCGTCTGTCTCCTGATCGGCCTCCTCCCGCAGGCGATGGCGCCACTCCTGGATGCGGCAACTGCCGCCTGGCTTCCGGCCTCGAAGATGCCGGGGAGCCTATCGGCAGTCTCTCCGCTTCTGTGGGTCTCGGGTCTGGCCTTCGGGCTCCTTGCCTTCATCCTGATTACCACCTATTTCTATCTGGGCCGCGTGAAAAGGGCGAGTGTCGCTGCCAGCGTCACCTGGGGATGCGGCTATCTCGCCCCCACGAGCAGGATGCAGTACAGCGCCTCCTCCTTCGCCGGGCTCCTCGTTGATTTCTTCGCGGGGATTCTGCGCCCCGAGGTGCACCCGCCCTCGATCAAAGGCTCCTTCCCTGCTTCCCCCCATTTCGAAAGTCATGTGCCGGAAACCGTTCTCGAACGGATATATATCCCCCTGCTTGCCCATGTGTACGAAAAATTCGTCCCCATTCGCAGGCTCCAGCACGGACAGCTTCATCTCTACATTCTGTACACGTTCGTGACCCTGGTCGTATTGCTGGCACTCACGTAGTCAGGTTGCAGCGTAGGAGGCCCTCGTGATGCCCCCTCTTGATCTGGCCGGTTTTTCGGTGCTTCTTCTCCTGGCTGGCGCCCTGGGCGCCCCGTTCCTCTCGCGCCGGGAGCGACTGCTCATCCCTGCGGCCTTTTCCCTGGCAACCCTCGCGTCCCTTGCCTGCGTGGCCGCGGGCTTCCAGACGGTCCTCGCCGGGACGAACAACGCTGCCACCGTGGCACTGGGGCTTCCGGGCCTCCCCTTTCAGCTGCGCCTTGACCCCCTGGCCGGCTTTTTCCTCGTCGTCATCGGCCTCCTTGCCACCTTCGTCTCCCTCTATTCCATCGGCTACCTGAAGGCCTATCTGGGGAAGCGTCCCGTCACCCGCCTGACGGTCTTCTATCTCCTCTTCCTGGCCGGCATGATTCTCGTCGTCCTGGCAGATGACGCCTACTTCTTCCTCCTGGCATGGGAACTCATGGCCGCCGCCTCCTACTTTCTCGTCATGTACGAGGACGAGGAAGCCGCCAATCGGCGCGCCGCCTTTCTCTATCTCGTGGTTGCCCACGTGGGCGCCGTCGCCATTTTGCTCGCCTTCGGCATCATGGCAGGGCTCACCGCCGACGGCAGCGGTTTCGCCGGCTACACCTTCGACGCCATGCGCTCGGCCCATCTCTCGCCTGCCTGGGCGGGCGGCGCGTTCTTCCTCGCCTTTTTCGGCTTCGCTGCCAAGGCGGGGGTGATCCCGCTCCACGTCTGGCTCCCCGAGGCTCACCCCGTCGCCCCGTCCAACGTCTCGGCACTCATGAGCGGCGTCATGCTCAAGACCTCCATCTACGGGATGATGCGGGTCGCCTTCGATCTCATCCACGACTTCCCCTGGTGGTGGGGAGGGATCGTTCTTTCCTTCGGTCTGCTGTCCGCGGTCATGGGGGTTCTCTACGCGCTCATGCAGCACGACCTGAAGCGGCTTCTCGCCTATCATTCGGTGGAAAACATCGGCATCATCCTCATCGGTCTGGGTCTTGCCATGATCTTCACCTCATACCACTTTCTCGCCCTGGCGGGACTCGCCCTCGTGGCCTCCCTCTACCACACACTGAACCACGCCCTCTTCAAGGGCCTCCTCTTCATGGGCGCCGGTGCGGTCATTCACGCCACCCACGAGAAAAACATGGAAGAAATGGGAGGCTTGATCCATCCGCTCCCCTGGACATCGGCCCTCTTCCTCGTGGGATGCATCTCCATCTCGGGCCTTCCCCCCTTCAATGGTTTCGTGTCGGAGTGGCTAACCTTCCAGGCCTTTCTGCTCTCACCGGCCCTTCCCCATCCACTCCTGAAACTCCTCGTCCCCCTAGGAGCGTCGCTCCTCGCCCTAACCGGCGCCCTGGCCGCTGCCTGTTTCGTGAAGGCCTTCGGCGTCACCTTCCTGGGTGCCTGGCGCGGACATCGTCGCAAGGAGCAGATTCGCGAGGTCGCCCCCTCCATGCGGCTCGGCATGCTTCTGGCCGCCCTGTCCTGCCTGGCGCTCGGGGTATTGCCAACCTTCGTCATGGAGTGGATCGATACCGTTCCTCTCGCCCTCTGCGGTGCCCGAATCGCACCGTCGGCGGGAAAATTCGGCTGGCTCTGGCTCACCCCCTATTCCCACGAGCGGGCATCCTACTCCGGCCCGGTGGTCTTCTTCGGTCTTCTGGCCGTCGTGGCCATCACCTATCTGCTCTTGCACGTGCGTCGCACCGCCATTCGCCGTGCCCCCCTGTGGGACTGCGGTTTCGAGCGGATCACCCCCCGCATGCAGTACACCGCCACGGCCTTTGCCATGCCGATCCGACGGGTCTTCGGATTTCTCTTCAATATCCGCGAGCAGGTGGAGGTGATCTCTCCCCAGAACCATCCGGTCATGGCCGACTCGCTCCACTACCGGCTAAGAGTCCGGGACCGTTTCTGGAACTGGCTCTACGAGCCCCTTGCCGACGTGGCCTTCTGGGTTGCCCGCCGGGTGGGGCGCCTGCAGCAGGGGCGAATACAGATCTACCTCCTCTATTCCTTCGTGACCCTGCTCGTACTCCTGGGGTTCCTGGGATGACACTCCATCCGATGGGCATAGAGCTCCTCCAGCTCGTTCTCCTCCCGCTCCTGGCCCCCGCCTTTGCCGGCTGGGTGAAGATCGTCAAGTGCCGCACGCAGGGACGCACCGCTCCCGGTCTCCTCCAGCCCTACCGCGACATCAGGCGCCTCTTCATGAAGGATGTCGTGCTGGCAGAAAACGCTTCCTGGATCTTTCGCGTCACCCCCTACATCGTCTTCGGCGTGACCCTCATGACGGCCGGCGTGGTCCCCCTCATCTCCGTTGATCTCCCCCTTGCCGCCACCGCCGACATCATCGCCCTCGTGCTCCTCTTCGCCATCGTGCGCTTCTTCACCGCCCTGGCCGGCATGGACATCGGCACCGCCTTCGGCGGCATGGGCTCCAGCCGCGAAATGATGATCTCCTCCCTGGCCGAGCCCGCCATGCTGATGGCGGTCTTTACGGTCTCGCTGGCCAGCAGCTCCACGTCGCTCACCCAGATGGTGAGCGTGATGGCCGGCGGTCACTTCATGATCCGGCCTTCCCTCGCCTTTTCGCTCATCGCCTTCATCCTCATCGCCCTCGCGGAAACGGGACGCATCCCGGTGGACAACCCGGCTACGCACCTGGAGCTCACCATGATCCACGAGGCCATGATCCTTGAATACTCCGGCCGCTACCTCGCCCTCGTGGAATGGGCGGGGATGATGAAGCTCACCATCTTCTTCGCCCTGGGGATCGCCACCTTCCTCCCCTGGGGCATCGCGGGGAGCGGCGAGCCGCTGGCGCTTCTCGTGCGGGGAATTTTCTTCGTGGCGAAACTCGCCCTTGGGGGCGTGATCATGGTGCTCATCGAGACGGGGCTCGCCAAGATGCGCATCTTCCGCCTCCCCGAATACCTGGGGAGCGCATTTCTCCTGGCGACCCTCGGCATGATCGCCTTCTTCATCCTGGAGTGACCCATGTCCAACGAACTGGTGATCCAACTCAATACGCTGCTGGCGGCCCTCATTCTCCTCACCTCGTTCGCCCTTCTCGTGCAGCGGCGCATGTTTGCCATTCTCCATATCTTCGCCTGGCAGGGGTTTTTCCTGGGCTTCAGCACGGCGGTCATCGGCTTTGCCACCGGCGTGCACCACCTCTACATCTCCTCGCTCCTCACCCTCGTCATGAAGGTGATTCTCCTCCCCTACATCCTCTACACCCTGATCCACAAGCTCAAGATTCACCGCGAGATCGAATCGGTTATGAACACCCCGACCACCATGCTGGCGGGAATCGGCCTCGTGATCTTCTCCTACCACCTGACGGCACCCGTTCGCCAGCTCTCCACCCTCATGACCCGCTCCACCCTGGCAGTGGCTCTGGCGACCGTCATGCTCGGGCTCCTCATGATGGTCACCCGGCGCCACGCCGTCAGCCAGATCATCGGCTTCCTCGCCATGGAAAACGGGCTTTTCTTCGCCGCCACGAGTGCCACCTACGGCATGCCCATGGTGGTGGAGCTCGGGGTGGCGCTCGACCTCCTCATTGCCGCCTTCATCTTCGGTATCTTCTTCTTCCACATCAACACCCCCTTCGACAGCCTGGATGTGGACCAGATGGCCAAGCTCAAGGAAACGGACTAGGTACCCCATGACTCTCGTCGCGCTCCTCTGGATATCGGTACTGGTGGCCCTCATTCTCGCCTTCGTGGGGGATTGGCGCTTTGCGCCCGAAATAAACATCGCCGGCTCGGCCCTCACCTGTGCCGCCAGTATCATCCTGGCCCTGGAGGTCTACGAGCGGGGCGCCTTTACCGCCGGGGGAAACTTCTTCTTCGTGGACCCCTTCAACGTCTACCTGGTGGTGCTCACCACTTTCGTTTCCACCACCACGGCGGTCTTCAGCCGCCGCTACATGCGCGTGGAACGGGCTCACGGCAAGGTCGGACCCTGGCGGATGCGTTTTTATCACGCCATGTTCCAGCTCTTCATCTTCGCCATGCTCGTGGCGCTCCTCACCAACAACTTCGGGGTTCTCTGGATTTCCATGGAGCTTGCAACGCTTGCCACGGTGCTCCTC
>DATDMX010000067.1:0-6232 GCA_036518575.1 Geobacteraceae bacterium
GGTGAGTGTTCTCTCGGCCGAACGATAGCGCACGCGAATGGCGATACTCTTCTGTCCAGCCGGCACGTGCTCCCCCTTGTAGAGGTCAAAAATTTCCACGTTTCCCATCTCTTGCGCCTTGAGGGACCGCACGCACTGGAGGACGGTCTCGGCCTGAATCTCGTCAGCCACCAGCATGGCGATCTCGCGAAAGGTCTCAGGATAGCGCGTCGGCGCCACAACACCGAACTCTTCCGCCCTCAGGGCCACCAACCTGGCGACGTCGATCTCGAAATAGTAGACGGGCTTCTCGATCGCGAAATTCTCCTGCACATCGGGATGAATTTCGCCGAACGTGCCGATGACTTCTCCCTTGCGCATGAACCTGCAGGCCTTGCCGGGATGGAAGAACGGTTCGATTTCCGTATTATCGAACGAGACGCCAGAAACACGAAACTCTTGCAGTATGTTTTCCACGATCCCCTTGACGTCGAAGAAATCTACCGGCTCCTTGGTCTGGTTCCACCCCTCGGGATGGCGCAAGCCCGTGAGGACCCCGGCCGCAAAGAGCGGCTCTGCCGGCAATTCACTGCCAACCTGGGGACGGTACACCCGACGTAGCTCGAATATCCGCTGGTTGAGCTGACGATAGCTCGCATTTCTCGCCACGGTATCGAGAAGCCCCGGAAGAAGCGTGGTTCGCATCACCGACTGCTCCTCCACGAGCGGGTTGAGAAGGCGCACGGACGAGCGACGTGCATCGTCCGCGGGCAGGAGAAGTTTGTCGTAGGAATCGGGGGCAATGAAGCTGAAGTTGATGACCTCGTTGAAGCCGAGAGCGACGAGAAGGTCGCGCAGCTCCCGTTCGCAGCACTGCTCCTGCGTGGGCCGATCCGAGAAGACCCTGGCAACCGGCATGGTGAACGGAATCTTCTCATAGCCGTTGAGGCGGGCAACTTCCTCGACGAGATCGACTTCCCGCTCGATGTCGACACGGAACGTGGGGACGTGTACTTCGAGGGTCCCGCGTTCGAGGGTCTTCACGTCGAATTCGAGGTTGAGGAAGAGCCGCGTGATCTCTTCCGCCGTCAGACTAAGGCCGAGGAGGCTGTTGACGCGCTCGACGCGCACCGTGATAGACTTCGGCTTGATCTTCTCGGGATAGACATCGATGATGTTCCTGGCCACGGTACCGCCGGCAAGTTCGGCGATCAGGGCCGCTGCACGGTCAAGAGCGCTCGGCAGAATGTCGACGTCCGTCCCGCGTTCGAAACGGTGCGACGATTCCGTATGGAGGCCGAGACGCTTGCTGGTCTTACGAATAGCAGAAGGATCGAAGTAGGCGCTTTCCAGGAGGATAGTGGTCGTATCGGCCGAAATCTCCGAATTCTCTCCCCCCATGATGCCGGCCAGAGCAACGGCCCGCTCGCCGTCGCGTATGGTGAGGTCCGAGGCGGTCAGAATGCGTTCCTGGCCATCCAGCGTAGTGAAACGCTCCCCTTCCGAGGCTTTTCTGACAATGATCTTCCCACCGGCAAGTTGCTTGAAGTCAAAGGCATGGAGAGGGTGCCCAAACTCCATGAGGACGTAATTGGTAACATCGACTACGTTGTTGATCGACCGCAGCCCCACTGATTTCAGCCTGTTGACGAGCCACGCGGGTGAAGGAGCTATGGTGCATCCGCTGATGTACCTGGCTGTATAGCGCGGGCACAGGCGGGGTGCTTCGACAACGACGGACGCCAGACCGGTTACGGACGACTCGGCCTCTCGCACGGCAAGGTGCGGATAGTTGACCTTCTTACCGAGCTTCGCGGCAATCTCCCGTGCCACGCCCACGACGCTGAGGCAGTCGGCGCGGTTGGGCGTAAGGCCGATCTCGAAAATGGTGTCTTTAAGCCCGAGGGCAGCAAAAACGGGCGTACCGAGCTTGAGATCACCGGGGAGAATCATGATGCCGGCGGAATCGTCGGCCAACCCCAGCTCCTTCTCCGAGCAGAGCATGCCGAACGACTCCTCGCCCCGGATCTTCGACCGCTTGATCTTGAAGTCTCCGGGAAGCACTGCGCCAATCTGCGCGAGCGCCACCTTGTCCCCGGCCTTGAAGTTCTGGGCGCCGCAGACGATGGAGAGAATCTCCTTGCCGTTGTTGACCTTGCAGAGGGAGAGCTTGTCGGCGTTGGGATGCTGGGCCCTTTCTTCGACAAGGGCGACGACCACGTCATCCATCCCCTCGCCGCGGGCTTCCATCCCTTCCACCTCGAGTCCCAGCATGGTAAGGAGATCAGCCAGGTCAGTGGGGGAGAGATCAAAATCGACAAATTCCTTAAGCCAGTTATACGTTACGATCATATGGCCACACAGTTTCCACCACCCGTCCTCGCGGGGAGGGATGGTCAGTTGAGTATCCGCTCGATGGTTCCAGTAATCTAAAACTGCCGCAGGAAACGCAGGTCGTTCTCGAAGAGCAGGCGCATGTCACTGATGCCGTATTTCAGCATGGCGATCCGCTCGATTCCCATACCAAAGGCAAAGCCGGAAATGTGCTCGGCGTCGTAATTGACGTGTCGGTACACTTCGGGGTCGACCATGCCGGCGCCAAGGATTTCGAGCCAGCCGGTCCCTTTGCAGACCCTACACCCCTTGCCCTTGCAGATGACGCATGCGATATCGACTTCGGCGCTTGGCTCGGTAAAGGGGAAAAAGCTCGGGCGCAGTCGCACTCCCGTCCCTTTGCCGAACAACTGGTTGATAAAAATGGTAAGAACACCCTTGAGGTCGCCGAAGGTGATGTGCTTGTCCACCATGAGACCTTCGATCTGGTGGAACATGGGCGAGTGGGTGGCATCGGAGTCGCATCGGTACACCGTTCCCGGCGCGATGATTCTGACGGGAGGCGCATGTTTGAGCATGGTACGAATCTGCACCGGCGACGTGTGGGTACGAAGGAGGATATCGTTGCCGACGAAGAAGGTGTCCTGCATGTCCCTGGCGGGATGGTCCTTCGGAAAATTGAGAGCTTCGAAATTGTAGAAATCGAGCTCGATTTCCGGGCCTTCCGCCACCTGGAACCCGAGGCCGGCAAAAATCTCCGAGACCTCTTCGATCACCAGGGTGACCGGATGCTTTGTCCCGAGAGGTTTCCTCCGCCCGGGGAGAGTAACGTCGAGACGCTCGGCCTGAAGTCGTGCAGCCTTTGCAGCTGCCCGAACGGTGGCGAGTGTTTCCTCGATACGCTGCTCAAGCGTATCCCTCACCGTATTGACCACCTGTCCGATGGCAGGCCGTTCCTCCGGGGTGAGTGCCCCGATCCCCTTCATGATGGCGGTCAACTCGCCCTTCTTGCCCAGATACTTCACGCGCAGGTCCTGCAGAGACTCCTCGCTCGTCAAGCCGCTGAGCTCGGAAACCGCCCGCTCCAGCAGGGATTCAAGTTGCTCCTTCATAAGTCGTAACCTTCCGGGCTCTTCCATAACGCCTGCGGGAGCGTGGCTGCTCTTGTTCGCGCACCAGCACACCGGCATTCAGACCCTGCATAACGTTTGGAAAAACCTCAATTGATAAAAAAAAGAAATGAGATGCCTGGCATCCCATTTCTTTTTTTCAGGCGTTCGCTGCTATCATTTCGCGGCTTTGGCAACACCTACAATCTGCGTGAAAGCACCGGGATCGGAAACGGCAAGATCGGCAAGGATCTTCCGGTCGATCTCGACCTGCGCTACCTTGAGCCCATGGATGAGCCGACTGTAGGAAAGGCCATTGATCCGGGCGGCAGCGTTGATGCGTGTGATCCACAGAGCCCGGAAATCACGCTTCTTGACGCGCCGGTCGCGGAATGCGTACTTGAGTGCGCGATCTACGGCTTCGGTAGCACTGCGGAACAATTTGCTCCGTGCTCCACGGTACCCCTTGGCCAGTTTCAACACCTTGTTCCTGCGCTGTCTCGCTTTGAATCCTCGTTTTACCCTTGGCATACTAACTCCTTTATGTTCATATTTGCCGGATCCGCAAGGGGAGACGTTTCCTCACGGTTCACGGACATCGAATGCGGCAAATGCAAAGGGCCGCGGTCGGCGGGTTCTATGTTCCATCCCGCGCCGTCAGCCCTTTACGGTATGGTGCTCATCCTACATGTAGGGAATGAGCCGGGCGATATTCTTCTGGTCAACCGCCTCGATGACTGCCCCCTTACGGAGGTTGCGCTTGTTCTTGCGCGTCTTCGAGGTCAGAATGTGGCTGGTGAAGGCATGGCTTCTCTTGATCTTGCCGGTGCCGGTTTTCTTGAAACGCTTGGCCGCGCCCCTATTGGTCTTGATTTTAGGCATGATGCTTCTCCTCTGTAGAATCTATTTTTTCGGGGCGACAATCATGTACATGCTGCGCCCTTCCATTTTCGTCCGGACTTCGATAATGGCCACGTCCTGCAACTCCTCTGCAAACCGGTCAAGAGCATTCTTACCGATCTCCATGTGCGTAATCTCACGTCCACGGAACACAACGGTAATCTTGGCCTTGTTCCCTTCTTCAAGGAAGCGCCGCACGTGCTTTATTTTGAAAAGCAGATCATGTTCGTCGGTCTTGGGCCGTAGCTTGACTTCCTTCAACTGCACCTGAACCTGCTTCTTCTTGGCTTCTTGCTGTTTCTTACTCTGCTGGTACTTGAACTTGCCGTAATCCATGATCCGGCATACGGGCGGAACCGCAGTCGGAGATACCTCAACAAGGTCAAGCTGCTGGCTTTCCGCCATGGCCAAAGCTTCCTGGAGCGAGATGATACCCAGTTGCTCGCTCTCGGGCCCGATTACCCTGACCTCTCTCGCTCTGATGGCCTGATTGATGTTAACGGTGGGTTTAGCTATGATGTCACCTCCTAACGGAAACCTGCGACCTCGACGGCCACATGATCCGCAAATTCAACAGACGTCATGGACGGCAGATTGCTGCCATCACGGAATCTCGGTGTAACGGTTCCTGACTCCACTTCCTTGTCCCCGATGACGAGCATGTAGGGGACCTTTTGTAACTGGGCTTCACGGATCTTGAAGCCGAGCTTCTCGTTTCTGAAATCCTTCTGAACGCGTACGCCTTTGGCGCGCAACTCGTCAAAAACCTGCTGGGCATACGGGATCTGGCTGTCGGTAACCGTAACGATGATAGCCTGAGTCGGCGCAAGCCACACAGGAAAGTTCCCCGCGAAGTGCTCGATAAGGACGCCGATGAAGCGCTCAATGGAGCCGAGGATGACCCGATGCACCATGACCGGGCGCTTCTTCTCGCCCGCCGCGTCTACGTACGTGAGGTCAAAGCGCTCAGGCAGCGTAAAATCGCACTGGATTGTAGCACACTGCCATTTTCTGTCAAGACAGTCGCGCAGCTTGATATCTATTTTGGGACCGTAAAAAGCACCGTCACCCTCATTGATTTCATAGGGGCGCCCCGAATCCTTCAAAGCACCGAGCAGGGCGTTCGTGGCGCGCTCCCAGTCCTCGTCCGAACCGATGGATTTCTCCGGACGGGTCGAGAGCTCCATCTCGAATTCGAATCCGAAGACCTGCATCACGCTGCTGACAAAGGCAATGACACCCTTTATCTCAGCGTCCAGTTGCTCGGGGGTACAGAGGATATGGGCGTCGTCCTGGGTGAAGCAGCGAACACGCAGCAGACCATGAAGCACCCCGGCCCGCTCGTGGCGGTGAACCGTGCCGAGCTCGAAAAAGCGGAGCGGCAGGTCGCGATAGCTGCGCAGGTGCGATTTGTAGATCATCATGTGCGAGAGACAGTTCATCGGCTTGATGCCGAATCCCTGCTCGTCAACTTCGGTGAAATACATATTTTCGCGGTAGTTGTCGTAGTGCCCGGAACGCTGCCACAGCTCGGTCTTCAGAATCTGCGGCCCCACAACGATGTCATAACCGCGCTTCAGATGTTCCTTGCGCTCGAAGTCTTCCAGGATCGTCCGAAGGAGAGCTCCCTTCGGATGCCAGATGGCGAAACCGGCGCCTACTTCGTCCGAGAATGAGAAGAGATCGAGCTCTTTACCTAGCTTCCGATGGTCACGCCGCTTTGCCTCTTCCAGTCGCTCAATGAAGGCATCCAGCTCTTTCTTGTCGGCAAAGGCGGTGCCGTAGATGCGCTGGAGCATCTTGTTCTTTTCGTCCCCACGCCAGTAAGCGCCGGCAATGGAGGTTAGCTTGAAAGCCTTGCACCAGGAAGTACTGGGGAGATGCGGACCGCGACAGAGGTCGACAAAGTC